>JBHHVO010000138.1:0-8160 GCA_046754365.1 Phycisphaerae bacterium
CGATCGGCACGACCCGTCTCAACCACGATCTTGCCGCGCGCCGTCGCCCGCCGACAGCGCCCGGCGAAGGCGCGCAGCCAACCGGCGGCCGACCGCGCCGGCGTCTTCGCCCAGCTCGGTGCCGTCGACAACACGCGCGCCGTCGTCGCTGAAGAGCTGGCCGCGCAGGCACACCAGCGCCCCCTCGATCGTGGCCAGCGCCCCCACCGGCGTGTGGCAGCCGGCGGCGACACCCTGCAGGAAGCTCCGCTCCGCTGTGACCAACCGTGCGACGGATGCGTCGTTTAGGACCGCCACGAGCTCGGCCGCGCGACTCCCCCGGCGCGCCTGTACCGCCAGCGCCCCCTGCGCCGGCGCCGGCACGAACCGATCGACGGGCAGATCGATCCGGTGTGGCACGTCGATGCCGAGTCGCCGCACGCCCGCCGCCGCGAGCACGACGCCGTCGAGGCCGTTCTGCGCCATGCCGGCGATGCGCGAAGGCACGTTGCCGCGGATCGGCACGATCTCGACGTCCCCAAACCGCCGGCATTGCGCGGCCCGTCTGGGGCTGCTCGTGCCGATCCGGAACCCGGCGGGCAACCGCTCAAGGTCCACGGGTTTTCGTGTCACGAGGATGTCATGGGCGACCTCGCGCCGTGGTACGGCCGCGACGACCAGGCCGGGTGCGGCCGCGGTGGGCAAATCCTTGTAGCTATGCACCGCGAGATCCACGTCCCCGCGGGCGAGCGCCGTTTCGAGCGCGCCGACGAACCCCCCGGCGGGCCAGCCGGTACCGAGCGGTTGCGCCACGGCCGAGTCACCGTACGTCTTGACGATGACTTCCTCGATGTCGATCGACGTATGCGCCGCGCGCAGTCGTTCACAGACCCATCGTGTTTGTGAGAGGGCCAGGTCGCTGCCGCGCGTGCCGGCACGTAGTGATGTCATGCGTTGGCACTTCTCACGATGCGTCCTTCGTGCTCTATCACGCAGCGCCGGACGCGCTACCCGACTCCGAACGCCCAAGAACGGCGACATCCGGGTCGACCGAGCCCGAGCCCGCCAGCACCGCACACGATGACCGCGGCGGGCGGCCCGACACCTCTGCCGCGGTCTCGCGCGGGCTTCGGTGTGGGCCGTGTCGCCGTGCGGGCTACGTCGCAACGTACTGGTCGATCGATGACCGCAGCGTGCGGAACAACCACCGGCGACGATCGTCGTCGGTTTCCAGCAGCGTGACGCGGAAGCCGGGCCGGCGTCCATGGAAGCCACTCAGCGGCACGACCACAATACCCGTTGCACCCATGAGATAGTAAACGAACCGCTTGTCGGACGGCACGCCGTCGACGTGATGCTCCACGCACGCGCGGATGCCGGCGTCGGCGATCGGCAGCGTCGGCGCACCGCCCAGGGCGCCGGGCTTGAACGCTACGGAAAGAAAGAACGCGCCGTCCGGGCGGTTCGCGATGACGGCGTCACAACCGTCCAACGCGGCGACGGCTTCATCGGCGCGCCGGCCGAACATCGCGGCGCGACGGCGAAGGTGCGCGGCGTAACGCACGTCACCCAGGACCCTGGGGATCGACCACTGCGGCAGGCACGTGGCGGAAACCTCCATACGCCTCGCCGCCACAAGCGCGTCGACGTATTCACGAAACGCGTCGTCATGGTCGCGGTTCAGGATTTCGAGCCAGCCGCAGCGCGCGCCGGGCCAGGGGTACTCCTTGCTGATGCCGCGCATCGCCAGGCCCGGGACGTCGCCGATCCATTCGCTCATGTGCAGCGGCGGCCGGCCACCGAACACGATGTTCGTGTAGATTTCGTCTGCGATGAGGAACAGACCGTGTCGCCGGGCGACCTCGACGATCCGATCGACGAGTTCGCGCGGGTACGCCGCGCCGGTCGGGTTGTCGGGCGACAGCAGCGCAATCGCGACGATCGAGCGGTCGCGCCCACACCGCGCGGCGATCTCGTCCGGGTTCGGGCGCCAACCGTCTTCCGGGTCCAATTCGTAGGTGATGGGATCGGCCGCGGCGTGGGCGGCCTCGGCCGCGGCGTGGGTGCTGTAGGACGGCACCGGCACGAGGACCCGCGCGTCCGGGCGTAGCATCCCGTACACCTTGGACACCGCGTCGCCGACACCGTTGAAAAACAGGATGTCGTCGGGTGTCACGCGCACGCCGCCGCGCCCGGTGACCTCGGCGGCAAGGAACGCGCGGGCCTCGGCGGCGCCGAGGGAATCGCCATACGACCAGGACATCGGCTCGTCGAGGATCGCCTTGACGATGTCACGAATCCAGTCCGGGGCGGCTTCGCCCTTTTGCACCGGATCACCGATGTTCTCCCAGGTCATGGTTTGACCCATGGCCCCGATCGTCCGGGCGAGCGACACGATCTCGCGGATCTCATACCGAAGATTCGCGGCGCCGGCGTGCACGATGCTGCGGTTCATGGGGCGGTATCTCCCGCTCCGCGTTCTCGATGTCAAATCGCGGCATCCGCGGATGTCACCCGCGGCAGGTCTGGTTCCAAGCGTGAATCCCCGAAGCCCCTCCTTCACGGCCGTGGTTCGGAAACACCGTAGTTGGCGCCGGTGTTGGAACGAACGCCAAGTCGTGACACGTCCGTAGAACCGTGCGTGATCCTGGGGCAACGCGTGTTCCGGGGTCGATGGTGGCCGCGCGGCGGCGGCATGTCAATGACGTGGGTGTGTTGCCGTGGAGCGGGCGGCCGAACGCGCCGTGCGTCAGCGCGTCGCGCGCCCGTGGCGTATGGTCGTGAAACGCCTGTAGTAGCGATCGCCGTTGCGTCCGAAACCGCGATCCTGCGTGTCGATGCGCACCTCGGTGTACTCGATGATCTCGCCGTCGGACACATACGCAGGCGTCGACGGCCAGGTCGACCGTCCGATATACGCAGCACCGTATGTGCGTCCGCGTGGATTGAAGATGAGGTGTGGGCTGGGCGGTGCCGGCGCGCGGTAGCGCGGACCGGACACCGCACAGCCGGTAGCGGCTGTGCCGCACACGATGGTGCTGCACGCGATGATCACGAACACCGTCCGCCGCACGGTGGCTGCTCCCCTCCGTTCCTTCGATCCCTGTAGAGGGGACAGCCACGCGGCGTGCCCCCGCGATGACCGGCTGAGACGTCGCGGGAGCGTCCGAGAGAAAGACCCTACATCGACATGGACCGGGCACCAGGCGTCCCTGGGGTGCGGCCACGCGGGTCCGGCCGGTGGTGCGGGTCGTAGGGCGCCGCGGCTCCGGTGCAACGTGGGCGGCATGCATACGGTGGCCGGTGGAGGCGTTGAGTCTTTTGTGGACGGCGCGGCGGCGCGGGCTGAAGCGGATCATGGGCTCGGAGCGCATGGGCTGTCGCGTCCCGGGGCGGTCGGCGTAGAATATATCGGGCGGTACGCGCGATCGCGGTCGGCGCGCCGGCGCCATGTCGTCGCGCGCGGCCCGGCAGGTGGGCCGCGTGCGGTGTCTCGACCGTCCGGGGGTAGCAAGATGATGATGGGCAGCACACTCCTATTGGTTATGCCGGCGCTCGTCGTGTCGCCGTTGCAGGCTACCGTGACGTCCGAGACTCGGCCTGCCCGCGCACCGGCGGCGGTAACCGCAGGTGCATCGGGGGTGGCGCACGGCGGCGTGTCGTCCGGCGGCGTATCGTGTCGTGCGGTGTCGTCTGGCGGGGTATCGGTTCGGGGGGGGGCGGCCGTGTCGGCGACGCAGGGGGGCGGGGAGGGTGGTCCGACGGTGTTGGGCCGGGACGTGGTCGAGGATGCCGATGCCGCGGTCGAACGAGGGCTGCGGTATCTCGCTGCGTCGCAAAACCGTGATGGCGCGTGGGAGGCGTTCGGGCGGTCGCATCCGGCCATCACCGCCCTGGCGGCGAAATGTCTCGTGCAGGACCGGCGGTACGGCCCAACGCATCCGGCTTCGCGGCGGGCACTGGCGTACGTCCTGCGGTTCGTGCATCCCGACGGCGGGATCTACCAGGAGGACGAGGGTCTTCGCAACTATCAAACCAGCGTCGCGCTCATGGCGCTGTCGGCGGCGCGAGACCCCACGCATGCCGCGGTGATCCGACGTGCTCGGGCGTTCCTTCAGAAGCTGCAGTGGGATGAGGGTGAGGGGCACGACCCGACGAGCACGTGGTACGGCGGGCAGGGGTATGGCCGGCACAAGCGTCCGGATCTTTCGAATACACAGCTCATGCTCGAGGCGCTACGGCAGAGCGGTCTGCCGCCGGACGATCCGACCTACCGAAAGGCCCTGCGGTTCGTGACGCGGTGCCAGATGCTGGGCGAGACGAACGACCGGCCGTTCGCGCGGCGCGGCGGCGACGGCGGCTTCATCTACTCGCCGGTCGGGGACGGCGAGTCGAAGGCGGGCACGGAGCTCGTGGGCGGGCGGCGCCGGCTTCGTAGTTACGGCTCGATGACGTACGCGGGCTTCAAGAGCATGCTCTACGCGAATGTCGATCGCCGCGACGTGCGGGTCCGGCAGGCGCTCGATTGGATCCGCCGACACTACACGCTCGACCACAACGCGAACATGCCGCTCGCGCAATCCGACGAAGGGCTGTACTACTACTACCATGTCTTTGCCCGTGCGCTGCACGCGTGGGGCGAGCCGCGGATCGTCGATACGGCGGGCACGGTGCACGTGTGGCGCGACGAGCTGTGCCGTAAGCTCGTGTCGCTCCAACAGCCGGACGGTAGTTGGGTCAATGAGCGGGACCGCTGGTACGAGGGCAACCCGCACCTGGTCACGGCGTATGCAATCCTCGCGATCCAGACGGCGTTACCGGACTGACCGGGCGCACGCGCCACCGGCTCGGGTACGCGAGCGATGCCGCGCGGCCGTGCGCCGACTGCGCGATGTGGTAGCCGCGGGTCAGTGGCTGTGGCCCTCGCGTTTGTATTCCGCCCTGGCCGCGTGGGACATCCCGACAGGGAAAATGATGTCGCTGACACAGCACGGGCCGATCACGGCGAGCACGACGAAGAGAAAGACCGGGCCGATTCTGTCGATCCACGCGATCGTGCCGAGCGGTCCCACCATGTAGAAGATGCTGGCCATCGTGGATGCGAGCACGTGCATCGAATGGGACACGATGGTGGCGCGGCGCTCGCTGCCCGCGGTGGCGATGCCGGTGAGCACGCCGATCCCCGCGAACGGCAGCACGAGGTCGGGATGTTCGATAACACAGATGTGCAGCCCCGGAGACGTGCCCAGGAGGATAAGCGCAACGTGCGGCATCATGATGTCGCTGATGCCGCAGACGCCGATCGCGCCGATGAGGCCGATGACGACGGACTTGGCGACGCTCTTGTCGAACCGGGAGAACATCGCGGCCGTAGCGGCGCCGGAAAACAACATGTGCACCGGGTGGAACAGGTGGAAGAAAAGCCGCGCCGGGTCGTCGCGATCGGCGTGTCCGGTGGCCGGCACCACGGTTTCCCCGCGGAAGCCGAGGATACAGATCGCGCCGGCGACCACCAGGCCTACGGCTACCGCGGCTACGGAAAACGGAACGTGCTCCCGGAGCTCGATGAGCAGGGCCGACGCCCGCTTCGGCCGGTGGCGCAAGCGCGCCCCTGCGTCTCGAGCGCCCTCATCGACGGGTCGATCCGGGCCTCCGCCGCTATGATGCCGGTTCTGCTGCATGGGCAAGGCGTTGGACCCCCACGGGAAGATCGCGCGCCGCTCCGAGGGGCCCGCTACGATGTGCGGTGATTATGCGCGGGCGGTGGCGGGCTGGCAAATGTGCGACGGCCGGGACCGGGATCCGCGCATTTCCGGGACCGCACGGCCGATCAAGTAACCCGTGGAAACCTGTGGAGCCACGCCGCGGATTTCCCGATCGTCCACGCGACCTGTGGCCGACGTTATGGTATAACCACGCAATGGCATGATCGTGCGAACGAGTGCTTCGTCCGGTAGCGATGGCCCACAATCGGGAGATCATGAATGAACCGGCAGCGAATGGCGAACATGCACGGGGACGGGCCGACGAAACTTGCCCGGCCACCGCGGAACGGACGGCTCGCCGCACTGCGTCCCGGTACCGGGGTACGGGGGGGACGGCGCGGTGGCCGGTGGGTGTGGGTGCCCGCGTGGGCGGTGGGTCTGGCGCTCGCGGCGGGCCCGCCGGCGTATGGGCAGACGATCATTAACGGTCGGTCGGCCCTGGTGAACGTCTCGGGCGGCGCGGTGCGTGCGCGTGCGCCGGGCAACATGGTGGCGGCGGGTATCGGACGCTTGCAGAGCGCCCGCGACAGCGCGCGATCGATCACGATCACGGAACCGGCGCCGACGGCCCTGTCGCCGCGGAATCAGTTTTACGTGTCGGCCCTGGAAACGATCTTCGAACAGCTCAACCTCGCGATCGTCGCGCTGCACAACGCCTTCTTGCTCCGTGCCGGTGAGCCACCCGTCATACCGACCGGTATCACGTTTCCGGCGCTGCCGGATGGCACGGGCGGCGGTACGGGGGGGCCGACCGGAGGCGCCGGTGGCGGCGCACAACCCGGGACCGGCACACTTCCCGGACCTGACACGGTCCCCGGCGCGGGCACGCAGCCCGGCGGCGGCGCGCTCCCAGGGGGCGGCGCACCACCGGGAGGTACGTCGCCCGGGACCGACACCCAACCCGGTGGGGCGGGTGGCGCTGCGCCAGGCGGTGGCCTGGGCCCAGGCGATTTCGGCCTCGGCGGACCGACAGGCCAGACGCCGTCGACGCAGTAGCGCACGCAGCCGTCTCAAGCAGCGCTCACGCGAGCGCCGCACCACACTCGCACTGACACCGCCCCAAGGTAAGGTAGGCCCCGGGTTTCTCTTGCCCTGGCCGTACCGATCAGCGACCGGCCACGCCGGCGGCGTGCTCCGGCAGCGCCGGGGCGTAGACATAGCGTGCGATCGCAGCCGGCGCGTCCGGCACGTGTTTGAGGTTGAACGTCGCGATGACCGCATCCGGCGGCGGCAGGAAGTAATCACGCGTGTTGTTGCTCGGGTCGAGCACGAACAGGACGCGAACGTGGGCGACGCCGCGGGCAAGCCTGATCCGCGCGAGCCAGGTCTCCATCGTGTCGCGGTCGGCCGGCGTCGGACATGCCGGAATCCACGTCTCCAACCCGATGTCATCGTGGAAGTTGCTGAAGACCACGAGATCATCACCGCGCTGCGCGCGGAGCCAGCGGTACAGCTCCGTCGCGTTCGGGTGAAAGCGATACGCCCACCGGCCATAGTCCGTGAATACGCGCTCCGCGCGGAGCCAGCGGCGGTACGTCCGCGTCCAGTCCTGCCGGACATACCAGGAACCGATCATCAAGAGCGGCACGCACATGACCACACGCGGCAGGCGTGACGCGAACGTGAGCACCGGTCCGATAAAGAAGACCCAATAGAACGGCCGGGCGCACCAGTAGTACCGCTCGATCGCGACATAGTTGAACTTCTCGCGAAACAACGTCGTTACCGCGATGAGTGTGCCGAGCAGCGTCACGGTGGCGGTGACGCTGAGCAGCATCGCCGGGCGCGACCAATACGCCTGGACATGGCGTCGCGTCCCCGGCAGCAGCACGGGCACCGCAAGCCCGCCAAGCGGCACGACCCACGCAAAGAACCACTGCGACCACGAAACGTGGGCGTAGATCGTCTGTTTCGTAAACAGGTCCCACGCCGTCGCCACGGTCTCGATGCGAAAGTCAAACGACATGCGCTCGCCCAGGTTGAACTGCTGCTGCGCGCTCTCGCCCGCGCCGAACGACAGGTTCACGACCACGAGCGAGACGATCGGCAGCGCGGCGCCGGCGGCGTACGCGGCGACATGACGGCACCGCGACCGCCCGGTGACAAGCCACGCGAAGAGCAAGAACAGTCCGATCGCCGCCGGCAGGAAGATCGCGGCGTAGCGAATCCAGACGAGCGACCCAGCGACCAGCCCGACCAGCACGACGCGCCACACGGCGACCGGCCCGCCGCACGATCCATCCCCCGACGCAGCCGACTGTCCGTCGCACCGCCTACGTGACGGCGCGTTTCCGGATACGCCGGATCGCTCGTCCGGCCGCCGGCCTCGCTGTCCAATTCGCCACCCGGCGCGTCGCGTCCAGCCTCCGTGCCGGACGTCTCCCCAGACCGGGTCCCCGCCGCCGAGATCATCCCC
>JBHHVO010000139.1:0-8116 GCA_046754365.1 Phycisphaerae bacterium
CCCTCCCTTGCAGGCTCGGCGGGAGCCTCGCCCTCCCTTGCAGGCTCGGCGGGAGCCTCGCCCTCCCTTGCAGGCTCGGCGGGAGTCTCGGCGTCCCTTGTAGGCTCGGCGGGAGTCTCGGCGTCCCTTGTAGGCTCGGCGGGGGTCTCGGCATCCCTTGTGCGTGTCTGCGCTCGGGCTATTCGGCAGGTGCGTCGTCGTGGCCGTCCGGGTCGGCTGGGCCGGCCAGTCCGTCCGGGCGGGTAGCGCTGGCGGGCGGCGGGGCGGGCTCGACCACGACGGTTTTGGCGACGAGGTCTCCGAGTCGCTGCCGGCTTCGCGTGAGCGGAACCAAGAGCGCGATCGGCACGACGTAGAACTCGATGAGCCGCATCGCATTGCGCAGGACGATCGCGCCGAAGCCGCACGTGCCGCCGTCCTCGCGGGCGAGGCGCAACCCCATGATGCGTTTGCCGGGGGTCGCACCCATCGCGGCCTCGAAAACCGTGCCGTACACGAAGAACGCGCCCGCCGTCCCCATCAACATCCACGATGCCCCCGCTTGTTGCGCGGTACGGGGGTCCGACAGGGCCCATCCGCCGCCGCCGAGCATCATGCCGTCGCGGCCGAGCCAGACGAAGTAGAGCGTCGCGGGGACCGGGAGGAGGATGATCATATCGATCATGAACGCGACAAACCTGTGCAGCATGCCGGCCGCCTTGAGATCGGCGCGGAGCGGTGCGGCCGACACGAACCGTTCCCGCCGCCATGCGAAGATGACGCCGATGAGCCCGACGACACACGCGAACTCGAGCATGCTCCTGATGGTGTGGCCGACGACCGGCGCCGGCGGCGGGATGAGCGGTCGGAGGACTTGGATCGGTTCGACCGGGCGGCCGGTATCCAGCGACCACGACCCGGCCTCGACCTCGCCCGCGTTGTCGCGCCGGGCGATCACGGCGCGCGATGCGAACACGGCGGCTGAGACCGGTCCGGCGAAACGGACGGCCCGACCCGCGTCGTCGCGGAGCGTGGCCCGTCGGACCCACGCGTCGCCGGCCAGGCGCCATACATCGAACGTCGCGCCGCGTCGGTCTGGTTCGGCGATGAGCAGGACCGGCTGGTCGTCCCACCAGCCGGCGGCGCCGATGACGGCTGTTGCGGGCCATGCGGTCGGTACGGGGTCGCTCCAAGCGTCACCGGGCTGACTCGAGAAGCGATGACGGATCGCGGTTGCGGCGGCGTCCGGTTGATAGAGCAGATGGATCCGGCCGCCGGCCGCGAGCAGGGCGGCGACGCGCCCATCGGCGGGAAGGTCACGCGGTGCGTCGCGGTCGAGGACCCACCGCGCCCGGTCGTATCGGAGGATGACCCACGCCGGGGCTGGACGATCGGGTGATGCTTGCGACGCGGTGGGTTGTGCGTTTGGTGGTTTTCGTTCGGTATCCAGGCCGGTCGCGGCGGCGCCCGGGTCCGTGGGATCGGCGTTCGGTTTGGCGGATTCGGTTTGGCGCTCGCGCGGCCGGTCGGTCGGTGCCCGGCCGCGCCCCGGACCGGTGTCGCGCGTCGGCGCGCGTGTTGCATCGTGAGCGGGATTATCAGGCGGGCGCAAGTCCCGGGCGACGGGAGCGCGCACGATGGCGTACAGGACCTCGTGCGTTCCATCGGGCGCGAGCGCGGCCGGGCGGGCTGAGTTCGGGAGGACCATCTCCACGGTGGACACATCGGGACCGATCCCCAATGGCAGGATCGGCCGGGGCGCGTAGCGGATGTGGGTGCCGTCGTGAAACACGATATGCAGGAACTCGCCGCGCACGCCGCTGTACGCGACACTCCCTTGAACCGGCGGCATCGGCAGGGGCACGAACCTGCCGTGGGGTTGCTTGCCGGTTCTCTTGTACGCGAACCTCAGGACGGTCGACCCATCCTCTTGCGTTCGGCTCGCGTATGCCCAAAGGATGGCGTCGCCGGCGGCGAGTCCAAAGTCGCGCGGTTTGGCGAGCAGCGGCGCGGGGGCGCCGGGCGCACGCGCCCCCGGTGCGCCGGCCGCGACCCCCACCGGCGCGCCGCGCGCATGCGTAGCCTGTGGCACAAGCACACCGGTGACAGCGCATGTCAGCGTTGCGACCAGTTTCGATATGGCCCGATGTGTGGCAGGCGTCGGTTGGCGACAGGGGGTGCACCGGCGGGGCATTGGGGGCATTATGGGTCGGGAATACGTACCGTCAAGGCATGGACCGAGCTTGTGCCGGGGTGGGGTCGGTTGCCGTTCCGGCGGTCCACTGGTCGGGACACCGGAGGCGGCGCCGACATGGCATGCACAACGCGATCGGAGCCCCGGGCGCGAGCGAGCGGGTTCTCTGGTGTCTCGATTCACCTGAAGTTGCGGGTGCACAACGCGATCTACCATTCGGACCTGCGCGTGGCCGATGTTGCGCACCCGAAAAAACGAATGAATCGGACCACTAGTGCGACGCGCGCATCGGTGATACCCCGCGGTTGCGCTTGGGGCCCTGATCAGGGCCGCCGGAGCTTCGCGGACCCGCCGGTGGGTTCGTCCACGACGGGCCGGGCGGTCGGCGCGCCGCGCGGTCGTGTCGGCGCGCCGCTCGTGGCGCGGTCATCGTAGGATCATGGTGCAGTCATGGTGTGGTCAAGGCCGCCGTGTCGCTTGCGTTTTTGACGGGGAACCTTTTGCCGATCGGTCCGACCGGTGTTGGCCGGGCGAGCGTGATGTAGCCGTCGCGTTCGATTTTTCCGGTAATGCGTCGGAGCGATCCGAGCAGATCGGCGAGCCGCTGGAGGCTGAGCACGGCTGCTTCGTAGAGGCGCGGGTCCCGCGCGAAGAGGCCGGCCGAGCCCTTGCCCTCGGCGACGCCGTGCGTAATGGATGCGATGTTCTTGGCGGAGTCATCGAGGCTCTCGGCGACGTCGGTGAGGCGCGCGAGGGCGGTATTGACGCTGTCGTCGGTGCGATCGATACCCTCGTTGAGGTTGTCGGCGACGCGGTGGGCCTGATCGGTGATCATCTTGACGAACTCGCGCAGTTCCTCGGCGGTACGTTTGAGATCCGATACGGCGCCCCGGACGTCGCCTTGAACGGTTTCATCGCCGAGCACGGTGTTGACGTTGGCCAAGAGACGATCCAGGCGTTCGACGACGGTGGACACGTTGCCGGTGAAGTCGGCGGTCCCGTCCACGTCCTTCACCCGCCGTTGCTCCATGAGGTCGGCGAGCGCCTCGGCGACGGGTACGGCGGCGCCGGCGAGCTGCCGGATGTTGTCGATCATCTGCTCAGCCGAACGGATCGCTTCGGGGCGGATGACACCGCCGAGCATGCTCGCCATGTCTCCGGCTATGGAACCGCCGTCTTGCGGCACGTTGGCAATCGGCCTATCGCCCTGCGGCTCGACGAGGATGTCGACGTGTCCTGCGCCGACACCGAGCGTCGGACCGTACACCTTCGCCATCGCGCCGCGCGGGATCGTATACTTCTTCTTGATGCCGACGATGATGTTGACGCCGCGATCCGGGCGGGCGGGGTTGGCGAACTCGAGCGTGGTGACCCGGCCGATCTCCACGCCGTTGAGGTACACGGGGGTCCCGTCTGCGACGCCCCTGAGCCCGCGCACGCCGGTGATGGTGAGCTGCCACTCGTCTCCGCCGAGCCAACTCGGGGTCTCGCCGAACATGACCATGAGCGTCGCACCGACGCCGAGCGACGCCATGACAAACAGTCCGATGAGTCCGTTGCGTGTGGATTCTCTCATGGGCGGGTTCCTCCATCGAGGCTTCGCAGGTCTTCTTCGGTCGCGCGTCCCTCGACGAACTGAAGGACGCGCGGGTCGTCCGCATGTAGGATCTGTTCCGGCGTGCCGTCGAAGATGAACCGGCCGTGATAGAGCATGAGGATGCGGTCGGCGATCTTGGACGCACTGGCCATATGGTGTGTCACGACGACGCTCGTAACGCCGAGCTCGCGTTCGAGTTTGAGGATGAGCTCGTTGATGGTGTCCGAGCGGGGTGGGTCGAGCCCGGTGGTCGGTTCGTCGTACAGGATGACCTCGGGGTCGAGTGCGATCGCGCGGGCCAGCGCGACGCGTTTCTTCTGTCCGCCCGAGAGCTGCGCGGGTCGTTTCGACTGGAGGCCGTCAAGCCCGACCATGGCGAGCTTTTTGTGGACGATCTCCTCGATCTCGCGGCGGTTGCGGCGTGTGTGCTCTCGGATCGGAAACGCGACGTTCTCGGCGACGGTGAGCGAGTCGAAGAGCGCACCGAGCTGAAACAAGAAGCCGAACTTCGGCCTGATCCGCGCGAGCTCGCGCTCCGACATCGTGTCGATCCGCCGGTCCTTGAAATGGACTTCGCCGCGGTCCGGTTTCAAGAGACGAACGATGTGTTTGAGGATCACGCTCTTGCCCGCGCCGGATTCGCCGATGATCACGGTGGTCTTGCCGGCGTGCAGCTCGAGACTGATGCCGTCGAGCACGACCAGGGAGCCGAACCGCCGGTGCACGTTCACCAGGCGAACCACCGCATCATTCGGGGAATCGGCAGCTGAAGCGGTCATCGCGGAGCAACCCGATACGCGCCCGCCCCCCCCCGGCGCAGCATGGGCCGCACCACCCGGCGGCCGGCCACATGCCGACGACTTGCTCCCCGCAACACGATCATGGTGGTGTTTCGACGCATGCCGCACCCGCTCGTCGTAGCCCGTATCATCCCGGCGCCGCCTGGCCGCCGGGCGCGCCGTGGCATCGATCTCCGCGCTCAGTTCAGAAGCGACTTGAACCCGTATAGCGCCCGATAGAGCCCCATCATGAATGTCGCGATGAAGAAGTCGGTCACGAGGATCACGATGAAGCTGACCACGAACGATTCCGTGCACGCGCGGCCGACACCCTCCGCGCCGGCGCGGCAATGAAAACCCTTGTAACACGCGATCATCCCGATCGCGCCGCCGAACACGAGACTCTTGATGAACCCGACCATCAAGTCCCACCATTCGACGGCCGAACGGATGTAATACCAGTATGGACCGGACGGGATGTCCTTCAACACGACCGCGATGAACCACCCGGCCATCGAGCCGAAGAAGTCGCAGAACAGCGTCAAGAGCGGTGTGAACAAGAGGCACGCGAGAAACCGCGGCACGACGAGTTGCTGAATCGGATCGGCGCCCATGACCGTCAGGGCGCTGATCTGCTCGGTGACGCGCATCGTGCCGAGCTCAGCCGTGAGCGCCCCGCCGACCCGCCCCGCGAGCATCAACCCCGCGAGCACCGGACCGAGCTCCTGGACGAGCGACAACGTCAGCAGCACGCCCATCCGCTGCTCGAGCCCGGCCGCGCGGAGTTGGTCGAAGCTCTGGATCGCGAGCACGAGCCCGACGAACACGCCGGTAATGACGATGACCGGGAGCGTACGGTTGCCGGCCTCGAAGAGTTGAGGCAACACGCGGCGCCAGCTCCGCGCGCGCACGAGTGACGGCACGAGCCACCGGACCATCGCCAAGCAAAAACACCAGAACCGGCCGAACGCCGCGATCGAGTCAAGCGTTTTCGATCCGACCGCCGCAAGCACCACGCTAGTCCCCAAGCACCGTAGAACCGTTGATAGTCCACGGCTATGTACCGGCGCCCCAGTTGACTGTCAAACAGACGCACGGCCGCAGGTGCGGCGCGCGTGTGGCGTGGGACGCGTCGCGTCGCGGGACGGATCCCCGGCCGCGGGGCACCGGCGCCTGGTCTGCGCGGCGTGTCATCGGTCGATCCGCGCGCGCCGCGTTGGTGTTTCCGTAGTGTCGGCTTGATGGGTTCGGATGCAGCCGGGCCACGCGCCCGGCAAGGTCGACGCCGATGATCGCGACATTGTAGGCCGCAGCGGCGCCGGTATCATCGCGCCCATGTCAGCAGCCCGGCCGGCCGCGTCGATCATCGTACCGACGTTTCGTGAGGCCGCGAACGTTGAATCGCTTGTCGAGCGCGTGTTCGCTGCGACACGGACCGCGGGTATCGACGCGGAACTCATCATCGTTGACGACGACTCGCGCGACGGTATCGACACGGTGGTCGAGGCGCTCGCGTCGCGCTATGCCGTCCGGCTCATCGTTCGTCACGGCGCGCGCGGCCTGTCGGGCGCCGTGCTGCGTGGTTTCGCGGAGGCCCGGTCCGACCGGTTCGTGGTGCTCGATGCCGACCTGCAACACCCGCCGGAGCTGGTCCCGGCGTTGTTGGCGAAGCTGGATGACCCCGACTGCGACTTCGTGCTCGGGACGCGTTACGGGCGCGGCGGGCGGATCGTCGCCGATTGGCCATGGCGGCGGCGGATGATCAGCCGCATCGCCACGTGGCTCGCAACGCCGCTCGCGCCGCTCAGCGATCCGATGTCCGGGTTCTTCGCGCTGCCCAGAAGCACGTGGACGCGGGCGCGGCGACTCGACCCGATCGGGTACAAGATCGGGCTCGAATTGTATGTAAAGGGTCGATGCCGCGGGCCGGCGGAAGTGGCGATCCAGTTCGACACGCGCGCCGCCGGCACGAGCAAGTTCGACACGCGTGAAACACTTCGATTCGTGCGACACCTTGCACGGCTGTACCGCTTTCGATACCCGTGGCTCGTGTGGGCGGCGATCCTATGCGCGGTGGGCATCGCGATCGCGGTCGTACGGCGGTAACATCCCGGTAAGAAACGTGTGGGACGCGTGTGAGGCCCATGTTTTCACCAGCGAGACGTCGGCGCTACGCCCACGGGTTGGACGCTTTCGACAGGCCACCGTCGCGTGGAGGTTGATTCGGTTATGGCGAAGGAAAAGAAACCGCCCTCGCGCGCGCCCGCGATCCGTGTCGTGATGATGCCGCGGGATACGAATGCGGACGGTACGATCTTCGGCGGCGTGATCCTGTCGTTGATCGACCAGGCGGCGTATGTCGAGGCGATACGTCAGGCCCACCATCGCTACGTCACGGTCGCGTTCCGGGAAGTGGAGTTTCACCAGCCGGTGTGCGTCGGGGATATCCTGAGCCTCTTCGCGGAGACCACACACGTCGGCAGGACGTCGATCGCGATCCACGTCGGTGTACACGCGAGCCGCCGCACGGACCCCGACGACATCGTCAACGTCACCGAGGCGGACGTCGTGTTCGTCGCGGTCGACGACGCCGGCAAGCCCATTGCGGTCCTGGACGGGAAGTAGACGCCGTGGCCGCGTCGAACCGGAGGCGCATACCGATACACCCGCCGGCCCGATACGACGCGGAGCGAACTACGTCCGGCGCCGTGTCCGGTATCACGCCGGCTCCGATGCCGACACGTTGTTACGGCGCGGTCTGAACGAGGATGTCCACGAGGCCCAGGATGACCGCCAGCAGCACCGCGAGGAATGGAACAAACGGACTCGACATAACCGGTACACTCCGTGTTTCCAAGGACACCGACACTTGCCGGCATTGATTCTAAGGATACCGACACGCGCCGGAAGACCGACCCCGGGCTTCGGCACGGTTCCGGCCGGACGCCTGGCCGCTCGGTCGCACGGCGGGCCCGCATCCGCCTTCAGCCCGATACGCGCGGCGTATCCAGACGGCTGTGGTTTCCAGTGGGCGCTTTTGCGGCGATCCCACATCGTGCCGCAGCCCGCTACACCGTCGCCACCAGGCCGGCGATCGTGCCGAAAAACAGCGCGCCGAAGAGCAGAATCGCGGCGACAATGGCTTCGAACATCATAACCCCTGCGTACGCCGTGCGGCGACATCGAGCCGACACCTCTGCGCAACGGGGGACACGGCGGCGGCGCGGCCCCCGTGTCCGGTGCTCGACGCCGGCCGACTGAGCGCGATGCCAACCTGCGGCGACAACCGTATCGCGCAGGCCCTTCGTACCCGTTTATCGGGCATCCGGGCGGGGAGGTTGTGCAATTTGCCGTGGACGCGTCGCAGCGGTCAAGCATCCGCGAGGTCGCGGATTATCGCGCCACCGCCGCCCGAGAGGACGCGGCGGACACGAACGTCCGCAACGAGCGGCGGCGCCCGCAGCCACGGCGGGTCACGCACCGCGGTGGGCGGTTGGTGCGTGCCGGTCGCCCCGGGTGGTTCTACTGGCGTGCCCCCCGGGCGTCGTCGTGGCGCTGAACCCACGT
>JBHHVO010000140.1:0-8064 GCA_046754365.1 Phycisphaerae bacterium
CGCAGCTTTCTTCTTCTTCGACTTCTTGGCCGCTTTGCGTTTCTTCGCCATGAGCATCACCTCCTTTCTGCCGGGAACCCTACACAATCATGTCGCTCTGTCAAAACTTTTTTCGCTCGGGGCCACGCGGTGTGGGGCGGTGCGACGCGCGGCGCAGCCGTTGGTCCAACGCGGCGCGGCACGTTCGCGCTTTGCGCGCGCCGTTACGTCGTCCGGATGGTAGTGCCACCACAATGGCACTACGCGACCGACGGCACGTGTGGTCCGACCGGTGGTTCCCCACGTTGGCGCGCGTTGTCGAAGTGCCGCTAGGAGGCTGCGCGCCCGGGCGCCAAGCGTCCCTGACGTCGCGGCAAACGGGTGCCAGCACATGGCACCACAGAACGAACAATTGCGTTTTTTCCCGAGAAAACCGGCGAGTGTGCAGCGTCCGGCGGGTTGTTCGGCGCCGGTGTGGAGCACGGCGGCGCATCGATGCGGCGCAGCTTGCGGTGGTCATGCTCGTGTGCGCGCGACCGCGTGGGTGTGCGGCCGATGCATCGCGCATGCATCGATAGCGCCGGCGCGCCGGGTCCGTGGTCGCAGTGCACGTTTAGCGCGTGGCCGCTGTCTTGACCCGCGGGTAGCCGGCGCGAAAGAACAAAAAAATTTTTTGATTTTCTTCTTGCACGCGTTGCGGTGCGCGCTCGATTTGCAGGAACGCGGCGGCGATACACGGCGCGCTACCGGTCGGTGCGACGCGCGCGATGCGCGGCGTTGTCACCAACGTGCACGGCATTGCGCGCGCCGGGTCGCGCCTCGTTCGATGGGGCGGGACGCACCGAGCCGCGCCCGCGCGGGTGCAGTGTGTTCGCGGCCAACGCGCGTCGCCTCCGTCCGCTCCGTCGCGGTTCGGATGATGCATCGCTTCACGTGCGGCACGGCGCGCCGCGGTTCAGGTTGCGTAGCGCGGCATGCGCGTTGTCGGCGCCACGGATGCGGGCTGCGTATGCGCTGCGCCGACGGCGGCGCGCATGGGTTGTCGTGCGGTGGTGCGCGCCGCGCGTTTACGGCAGGGCCTGACCGTTCCAAACGTCGTACACACCGGCGCCGTTGAGCAGATCAATGACGCGCAGCACGTCGCTCGCATTCGCGATGCCGGAGCGATCCGCATCGGTCTGGTAGAGCGGCAGCGGGTCACCGACGCCATTGAGCGCGTCAATGAGCGCGAGGACGTCGTTGGCGTTGCTCACACCGTCGCCGCCGACGTCAGCGGGCAGGTAGCCGATTCGCACGCCGCTCCCGCTCGGGTCGTGCGTGATGACCGTCCAGTGTCCGGTCGGGATGAACGTGTCAAACGCGATCGTTGCGGTGTTGCCGTCGGTCGTGACGGTGTCGATGGCCGGCGCGGCACCGGGCGGATCTACCGCGATCGAGAAATCATCCGCGGTCACCCCCCCGGCGTCAGCGTTGAACGTGAGTTGGATCCCGTCCCAACCGGCGGGATTGCTGCCATCCGGCTCGGACGGTTGGCGGGCGTCGATCGCGTTGTCGGGCGGATCACTCGACACGATCGAGAGGCTCTCGCACTCGTCCGGAACGCCGTTGCCGTTGTTGTCGGTGCTGCTGGCATCGAGGATGTCGCAAGCGTCGGCGGCGTTGTTGCCGTTGCAGTCGGTCTCCGGTCCGCCGGCCGGGACGATCTTGAAGATCTGCCCGGTGGTGGGTCCGCCGCGTTGCACGATGTAGATCTCGCCGTACGCGTCCTCACCGAACGACGCGACGGTCGAGACGGGCCCGAGCTCGGCGTCGCGGTTTCGCAACTCGGTGACTTGTCCGTTCACGACGCGGAACGACCAGATGTTGGAACAGACGAAGTCTGCGTAGAAGTACGTGCCGTGAAGATCCGGGATCGTGCAACCGCGGTAGACGTAGCCGCCGGTGAGCGAGAAGCCGCCGGTGGTGCAGTTGTGACCGTAGGTCTGGATCGGATCGGTGAGCGCCGGATCGCCGCAGGTACATCCGGTGAGTCCGGTGCAGCTGTTGCCCTCCATGCACCGCCAGCCGTAGTTTTCACCGCCCGTGCTGTCGGCGGGCTGGAAGTCGATCTCCTCGACCGCGTCCTGTCCGACGTCGCCGATATACAGGTCGCCGGTGACGCGGTCAAAGCTGCAGCGCCAGGGATTGCGCAGGCCGTACGCCCAGATCTCGTCGTCGCCGGTCATTCCGACAAACGGGTTGTCCGGCGGGATCGCGTAGTTGCCGCCGGGTGCGTCGAAGCCGTTGATGTCGATGCGCAACATCTTGCCGAGCAGTTGGTCGGTGATGTCCTGCGCCCGATTGCCCGGGTCGTTGCCGAGACCGCCGTCGCCGGTTCCGATGTAGAGGAAGCCGTCCGGTCCAAAGTCCAGCCAGCCGCCGTTGTGGTTGCTGAACGGCTGGTCGATCGTCAATACGATCGACGGGCCGCTCGGGTCCGCGATGTCGGGATCGGGCGTCGTGCGGAATCGCGCGATCGTGGTGTTGCCCGCGAGGTTGGTATAGTTGGCGTAGAAGAAGCCGTTCTCGGCATAGTTCGGGTGAAACGCAAGCCCCAAGAGGCCCTGTTCGCTGTTCCCGTTGATGAACGGCACGAGCGCGTCGATGTCCAAGAACGGGGTGGGCAGCAACTGCCCGTCCTTGATGATCCGGATGACGCCGCGCTGTTCGACGACGAAGAGACGGTTGAAGTCGCCCGGGATGTGCGTGACGAACACGGGCCGGTTCAACCCCGACGCGATCAACTGCCTCGTGAGCTGCGTTCCGCCGGCGCTGACGGACGCCCCCCATGCATGGAACCCCACAAGACAACACATCGCGGACATAATGCTCTGAAGGCGCATCGATTCACTCCTCATCCAACCGGACGCACGTTGGTACAACAATCCCCAGCACTTGCCTGCCGTAACGCGGGTCCGCACGGCAGGACGTTACATCATGAGGGAGAACACGTAGCCGGTGCATGCGCGTGGATGACCGCATGCTTTCGCCTGCGCCGCGCGCCAAGGCCTCCCGACACGTTGCTCCGGCCGAAACCGCACCCGCAAAACGCGCTCACACGGCGGCGAACCCCGGTACGTACGACAAGCAGTCGCGCGATCCGTCGGCCGGCCCAGCGGTCGGCGTCGCCCCACGGCACGGCAGCGCCGCTCGAATCCACGCCCCCCATCATCGTCGTCTCAGAAAGCATACCACATCGGCCACGCGCATGACAGCCCCCGGGCCGGCAACCTCGTTGGCCCGTTTCCCGGGACGCGGCCCCGCGGGAGCCGTCGAACGACGCCACCGCGCGGCACGCGTGGGCGGACCGTACCGGCACGCCGCGGCGCATCCGGATGGCAGTTCGGGCCGGGAATACTACGGCAGGTGGGTGAGCCACAGAGCCCGGCCGGCGGCGCTGCGCCCCGCCCTCCGGGGGCGGAACGCGGCACAACGCACCGCCACATGTCCGCCGGCCCGGTGCGCGTGGCGGCTACTTGGCGCGTTCGACGTACGCGCCCGTGCGCGTGTCGATACGGATTTTCTCGCCCGGCTCGATGAACGGCGGGACCTTGACCTTGAGGCCGGTTTCAAGTGTGGCTTCTTTTAGCTGATTGGTGGCGGTCGCGCCCTTGATGCCGGGCGGCGTGTCCGTGACCTCGAGCTCGACGACGAATGGGACCTCGAACGACACGAACGCCCCCTCACATTCTTGGACGGTGACGCGTTCGTTGGGGCGCAGGTACTGCGCGGCGTCGCCGACGATGTCGGCGTCGATCGGCACCTGGTCGTAGGTTTCCGTGTCCATCACGACGAATGTGTCGCCGTCGCGGTACAGGAACTCGTATTCCTTGGATTGGATGAATGGCACATCGATCGTGTCGTCGACGCGAAACCGGGTCTCGGTGATCGCACCGGTCTTGACGTTCTTGATCTTGCCCTGCATGTAGCTGCGTTTGTTGCCCTTGGCTACGTGGCGAATCTCGTGGACGATCGAGATGTTGCCTTCGAACAGGATTGTCTTGCCCTTGCGCAGGTCGACGGCCTTGATCATCGCACGAAACTCCCGCTACCGCTGCTTTCCCAGATCCTTACCCTATCGTTACCGCGTCGCCCGCCCGGGTCAACAGCAGCATCGCGACGCTCCGCGCGACGCGGCGACCCATAACCCGAATCACCGCGTCTGCCGGGCGTGGACGCGTGGTCACGCGGACGAAGTGGCGCCGGCGCGGGGGCGCCACGGCGTCAGCGCGTATACGAAAAGCCGTGCACGATCCCGAACCGGGAGGGCGAAGCTCGTTCATGAGCCCGGACCCGACGCCGCACGCGGCTCGGCGGGAGCCTCGCCATCGCTTGTGAGACACGCGCTCAGGGGTGATGCGTGGTGAAACACGGTCGTGTAGCATCACACTACCCATGGGAAGAAGCCGACGAGCAGCGGTCCAGAAATACCACGATCGCGTGGCCGATCGCTATGACCACAGCTACGACGACGCGTATTGGCGGTGGCACGACGCGCTGACGTGGGACTACCTCAAGCCGTTCCTACCGCGGTCAACGACCACGCCCGTTCTGGACCTCGGCTGCGGTACCGGTAAGTGGGCGGCGAAGCTCGTCAAGAGCGGGTACCACGTCACATGCGTGGACATCTCGCCGCGCATGCTCGACCGGGCCCGCGCCCGTATCGCGCGACACGACCTGATGGACAACGCCGCGTTCATTCACGCGGACCTTTGCGACCTCTCCATGCTGCCGGAGGCGCGGTTCGGTTTGGCGGTCGCGATGGGCGAGCCGATCGGGTGTTCGTCGTCACCCGCGCGGGCGATGAAGCAAATCCGCAAGCGCCTCGCCGTCGGCGGTGTACTCGTGGCGACGTTCGACAACCGGTTCGCGGCGATTGATCACTACCTGCAAACCGGAAGCATCGGCGACCTCGCGCGGTTCCTGCGCCACGGCAAGACGCACTGGCTTACGGCCAACCGTGACGAACAATTCCCGATCCACACGTTCTCGCTCGCCGGCGTCAAGAAGCTCGGGGACACGTGCGGCTTCCAAACCGTCGACGCGGTCGGCAAGACCGTGCTGCCGATGCGCCGACACCGCGACAAGCTCGCCGATCCGGGCGCACGGCGCGCATGGGCCGACGTGGAACGGCGGCTGGCCCGCGACGCCGACGCGATCGGCCGCGCGGCCCACATCCAAATCGCGTTCCGACGCGTCGGCTAGCCCGGACACGATTGCGTGGCCACACGTCCTTTCGTGGGCTCTTGGTCCGATCCGAACCGCGCCCGTAGGCATCGTCCGGTGGCCAAGCGCACACGAACAGGCGTGAAGATGCACCAGGTCCGTCGCTGGCGGGTCGGGGCGTCGCGCGTATACTCGTGCGGGGATGGCATCAGCGGCGGAAGCAGGATTGGCCGGGCAGGCGGCGCTCGCCGGGTGCGCCGCGTGATCCACAATGATAGGAGCCTCGAGACGATGCGCGACATGATGGGTACATGGATGGCCGCGGGCCTGGTTTCGGTAGCCTGCGCGGGCGTGCTGTCGGCCGGGTGCGACGTGGTCGGCGACGTCATCGCCGGCCTCGGCAATGCCAACGGGACGGCGAACGGCAACGACAATGCGGCACCGGGCGCGAACGACAACGCGAACGGCGCGGCGGGCGCGAACACCAACGACAACGCAGATGGAGGCGCAAACACCAACGGGAACGGAGGCGCGAACGCGAACGACAACGCCGGTGCAGGGGCGAACGCGAATGACAACGCCGCGCCGCTCACGCCGCTCGCCGCGATCACATTCGACGGCGACGTCCCCGCGGGGCCGGGACCGACCACGATCGACGTCGGCGGCGGCACGGTGCAGTTCATCGGCGGCAGCGTCGGAACCGCCGGTATCCCACCGCTGTACGCGAGCGGCCTCAACGCCTGGAACCTCGACCCGGACGGCACCGCGACCATCACGTTCAGCGGGCTCAATGTCGGCGCCGTGAGCCTCTACTTCGCGCGATTGCCGAACAGTGAGGCGACACTCGTCGCGGAGGACGCGGCGGGCAACGTCCTGGCGTCCGAGGATGCGTTTGAGGCGACGACGATGGGGGATCCGGGCGCGGTGGTGACGATTGACGGCGGCGGCGCGTTCATCGCGCGGCTCTCGGTCGACGTTCCGTTCGGCGCGACGGTCGCGATCGATGACCTGACGCTGTCGGTGGCGCCGTGACGCATACGGCGGTGCCCATGGGCGCGCTGGTGTTAACGTGATCGGCTGACGATCGTCGCCCGTCCCACCTCGAGCGGGAGGTGAGGCACCGGGCGTTGAACACGAGACACCGGTAGGTTCGGCACCGGTTCTCCAGCCGGTGCGACTCCGCAATGAACGGACGTGGGGCGGCTCCTTCGGCAGGACGTTATGTGAGGTTGTGTACGCGGCGTGTGCATGGGGAACCGCTACGTGGCAGGTGAGCGGTCGTTGGTGTCGTGCTCACGTGCGCGCCGTGTGCCGGAGCATGATGCGCCTTGGCTCGTGCCGTGTCGCATCGGGCCGGGCTTGCCGGGACAAACGGCGGACCGACGCGGGACGTGCCTGAGCGGCGGCCCGAACCGGTGCGCGGCCGGGCGTCGACACCGTCGTTGGCGTGGACGTCGGACGCGTTGGACCGGAGGCGCGTGTGCGGTCGTCGCGTTGTGGCTGCCGCTTGCGGTGGGGTGCGACAGTGTCATGCCGTCCGAGCGTCTCACGCGGGAGGTGGCGCTGCCGGTACCGACATCGGCGGTGGCGGCCCCGAGCGCCGAGCGTCTGACGCGTCGCAGCAGCGGCGAGGTCTACACGCTCTCGGCCCGAACGCTCATTCCGATCGCGTTTGATCAGCAGCCGGACATCAAATCGAGCTTCCAGCGTTTCAAGTCGGAGGAGGCGCGGTACGACTTCTTCTACACATCACGGGACTCGCTCACGCCGCGGCTCCGCACGACGAACGACTTCGGTGAGACCCGAACGCTCGGAACGCAGACGCGCACCGCCGGCGCCGGGGACGGCACGCTGGCCTTCACACACCGCGTGCAAGGCGTTACGCGCACACGCGATCACGCCGTCGAGCTGGCCGTTGAAAAGCGTTTCTTCGACACAACGCAGTTGGACGTGGCCGTCGGGTACGACACGAGCGCGGTCGATGAGGCGATCGGGAATCATCCGTTCGTCTCGGCCACGTTGCGGTACCCGCTGTGGGCGTCACGCGAGAAACTCGAGCGAACCAGCGAGGACATCTTCCGGCGGAACGAGCTGGACGACGCCCAGCTCGCGTACATTCAAGAAGTGCGCCGCCGGCTGAGTAACGCGCTGTTTCAGTTCTACATGGTCCGCAACGCGCGCCGCCGGCTGGAGTATCGGCGACGTTGGCACGCGGATCTGGAGGCGTTGCGCCGGCGCGTCGACGCCGTGACAACGCGTGACGTAGCCACCGACCGGAGTCGGATTTCGGCGGAAGTCGCGCGCGTCGGGGCGGACGTGCGGACGCAGGCGGGCCGGTATGAGATCGATCTCGAACGGTTCAAGGCCGCGTGCGGGCTTGCGTTTCACGTGACGGCGACGCTCGTGGACGAGCCGTTCAATCCGTTTGAAAACGCAAGCCATGAGGAGCTGCTCCGCCTGAGCATCGAGACCGACCCGGAGATCGCCACGCTGCGCAACGCCGTCCGCAACTCGGAGGTGCAGCTCGATCTCGCGCGGCGCGGCCGGTGGGATATCTCGCTCCTGCTGTCGGCGGATGCGAACCTCGAAGGGCGTGGCGAGGACGAGGGCGCGTCGGATTGGTCCGCGTCGGTCGGGTTCGACGTGAGCGCCGCGTGACCGACAGCCTCATGCGCCAGGCGCAGGCGAACATCGCGCGGTTCAAGCAGGCGATCGCCGCCCGGGAAAACGCGATCTTCGTCGACACGCTCGAACCGCTGATCCGCATCGAGACCGTCGGCGCGAGCCGCGCGGACCTCATCGCGAACCTCCCGCGGTTCGTGGAGGACTACGAAACCGGCCTGCGCGACTACGATGCGGGCCACCTCAACATCGATGACC
>JBHHVO010000141.1:0-8051 GCA_046754365.1 Phycisphaerae bacterium
TGTATCCGGCCCTGGCGATCGCGCGGGCGCTGTCGGAGCGTGAACCACGGCTGCGCTTCACGTTCTTCGCCACCCACCGCCCGATCGACCGCCGCGTCCTGGATCGTGGCGACTGGGAGCTCGTCCCACAGACGCTGCCGCCGCTGCGCGCGGCGCCATGGGGGTGGCCCGGTGTGATCCGAGGATACCGCGGGTCGAGCCGGGCGTGCCGCCTGCGGTTCGACCGCGACCGGCCCCTGGTCGTCGTCGGCACGGGCGGCTTCGCCTCCGTGCCCGCCGTCCGCATGGCCCGGCGCGCCGGCATCGCCACGGCGCTGCTGAACCCCGACGCCATACCCGGGCGCGCGAACCGCCTGCTTGCAGCCGACGCCGATGCGGTGTTCGTGCAATGGCCGGAAACCGCCGATCATTTCCGACCGGGCACGGCCGTCCGCGTCGCCGGGTGTCCCGTCCGCGCGGCGTTCAACACGCCCGACCGGCAGGCCGGAATCTCACGGTTCAGCCTTGACCCGAAGCGAAAGACGCTGCTCGTAACGGGTGCATCTCAGGGCGCCCGCTCGATCAATGAGGCGATGATCACGAACGTGGACTTGCTGCGTGCGCGCGATGGCTGGCAAGTGCTTCACCTGACCGGTGACGCGGACCACGCATCCGTCCGGCGGGCGTACGCCGCTGCGGCGACCGTGGGACCCGGCACCGGGTCGCACCGGGAACGCGCCGGGGACCCACGGCGCGGCGACACGGTACGGTTTCGCGTGTTGCCGTATACGGATCACATGGCGGACGCGCTGGCCGCGTCGGACCTCGTCGTCTCCCGGGCGGGTGCGTCGACGCTTGCGGAGATCACGGCGGTAGGTCGTGCGGCCATCCTTATGCCGTATCCGTACCATCGCGACATGCACCAGCTCGCCAACGCGCGGCGCCTGGTCCGCGCGGCGGCGGCGAGGATCGTGTTCGACACGGTCGACCCCGCGCGCACGGGCCGGATGTTGCGCGCGGTGCTCGAGGAACTCATGACCGACGACGACGCGCGCGACCACGCGGCTGCGGCGGCACGGCGCATCGGTCGCGGCAGCGCGGCCGCCGACATCGCCGGTCAGCTTCTCGCGCTGCGACCGCACGGTGGAGCGGAAGGCGGGTGTGAATCGCTGGAGCCGGCGCGCGATCCCGCCCGATCATAAGGTGAATGAGCGCGGGTGCGGCATCAACGTCAGCGGGGACAAACCGTCCTTCGCCGGCACCATGAAGGGTCAACGTGCGCGGTCCAACCCATACGCTGAAACCAGAGAACCGATGGCGCATCCCGATGCCGTGCGACGGGCACGCACCGGGCCGCGACGTCGCCGGCCTGCAAGTCCACATGATCGGCATCGGCGGCTCGGGCATGAGCGGCATGGGTGCGCTCTTGCTGGACATGGGGGCGAGTGTCTCCGGGTCGGATCTCGTCCCGTTTCAAGGCATGGGGCAACTCGTGGCCGGCGGCGCGGTCGTCACGATCGGACATATGTCCGACCTCGCGATGCGCACCGTCGATCTCGTCGTCGTGAGCGCCGCGATCCCCGACACGAACCCGGAGCTCATCGCCGCGCGGCGGGCGGGAACGTGCGTCGTCACATACGCCGAGCTGCTCGGGTTGCTCATGCGCGGCCGACGGGGCATGGCCGTCGCAGGCACACACGGAAAAAGCACGACCACCGCGATGTGCGCGTACATCTGCCGCCATGCCGGCCTGGACCCGACCTTCCTCGTCGGGGCGCGATCGGACCAGCTCGGCGGATCCGACGGCAGCGCGTCGTCCGGGCTCGGCGCCGGACCGCATGTCATCGTCGAGGCGTGTGAGTTCAACCGGTCGTTCCTCGATCTGGCGCCGATGTACGCGGCCGTCCTGAATATCGAAACCGACCACGTGGACTGCTTCGACACGTTCGATGACATCCTGGACGCGTTCGCGCTGTTTTGCGGTCGTGTCGATCGTGGCGGCCTTGTCGTGTGCAATGGAGACGACCCAAACACCCGCCGCGCAGTGGCGATGGCGGCGGCCTGCGGTTCCGCGACAGCGGAACATCTGCGTCATCCCGAAGACGCGGCGCCCGTACGCGCAGCCCGGCGCCTGTCCGGGCGGGTGGACAGACTCACGCTGACAGGCGCGCCCGCTCGAGACGTTGCGGTGACGGCGCACAGCACCGCACGGGGCCCGGGGCGCGGCTCGGCCCTGCGGGTGCTGCACGGGTCCGGTACGGGCCCGCACATAGAGACGTTCGGATTCGGCGACGGCGTCGACTGGCGGGCCGTGAACCTGCGCGACGATCGCGGCCGATACGCGTTCGACGTCACGCTGCGCGGCGCGCACCTGCTGACGACGCGCCTGGCCATACCCGGGCGACACAACGTCGCGAACGCGCTGGCGGCGATCGCGCTCGCCTCCGCCGCGGGCGCCGACCCAGGGCGCATCGCCGCGGCGCTTCCGGAGTTTTCAGGCGTGTGGCGTCGGCTTACGTTTCGCGGGATGCTCGGCGGCGCAAGCGTTATCGACGATTACGCCCACCACCCAACGGAGATTCGCGCGGCGATCGATGCGGTTCGTGCCCGCTACGCGCCCAAGCGGGTGCTCGTGGTGTTTCAGCCGCATCAGGCGTCGCGTCTCGCGGCGATGCTGGACGACTTCGCGGATGCGCTCAAGGCCGTGGATGCGGTAATTGTACCGGATGTGTATGGTGCACGCGAGACGGGCGAGGACGCCCTGGGCATTCAGACACGCGGTACGTCGCCGGCGCTGGTGTTGGCCATCGCGCGCGCCGGGGGGCGGGCGGAGTATGTGGCGTCGTTCGACGCGATTACGGACCGCATTGCATCGACGGCACGCAACGACGATGTCGTGCTCGTCATGGGTGCGGGTGACGTGTGGAAGGTAACCGATGGATTGGTTGAGCGGGTTTGCGAATCGCACAGCGCGTGACGCCGCACTGGCCCCACGGACGTGGTACCGGCTTGGCGGTCCGGCGGCGTATCTGGTGCGGCCGACCGACCCGACCGACCTGGCCGAACTCGTCCGACGGGCCGCCGACACGCGTGTCGAAGTCCGCATACTCGGCGCCGGCGCCAACGTCCTGGTGCGCGACGCGGGCGTTGACGGTATCGTCATCCTGCTGGATGCACCCGCGTTTCGTACGGTGCGCGTGGACGGCACGTGCGTGGAGGCCGGCGCCGGTGTCGATCTGATGCCGCTTGTCCGGGCATGCTGCGCACGCGGGCTCTCGGGTCTCGAATGCATGGCCGGCATCCCCGGGACCGTCGGTGGCGCGGTCCGCATGAACGCCGGTGGGCCGGCGGGCACATTCGGCGATGTCGTCGACACGATTGACGTGCTCTCTCGGACCGGCGTGCGTGAGACGTGGCCGGCCGAACGAATCCGCTTCGGCTACCGCACCAGCGCCGTCGGCGACTGCATCGTCCTGTCCGCCAGGCTGCGGCTATGTCAGGCACATCCCGAGACCGTGCGGGATCGCTACGACGCCGCGTTTGCACAAAAACGACGGACACAACCTCTCGCCGACAAGAGCGCCGGCTGCGTGTTCAAAAATCCCCCGGGCGCGTCGGCCGGCGCGTTGATCGATCACGCCGGCTTGAAGGGTGTCGCGTACGGCGGCGCGAGCGTGTCGACGCGCCACGCGAACTTCATCGTCGCCGACCGCGGCGCGACGGCGTCGGACGTCCTGAATCTTATGGACCTCATCCGTGACCGCGTCCGTCGCGTGCACGGGACCGAGCTGGAGACGGAGCTCGACATCTGGTGAACCTCGACGTAGCGAACGCGGCGACTGACACCGGGGCCACACCACGGACCGCTTCCCGAGCCGCACACGCTCGGGCCAGTGAGCGCCGGCGGGTCACCGCCCTCGACATCACCGTGCTCGCCGGTGGCATCGGCCCGGAACGAGCGGTAAGCCTCGAAAGCGGGCGGGCGGTCCGCGACGCGCTCGTGCGGGTTGGTCACCGTGTGCAGCTCCAAGACATCGACCCCGACAACCTTGCGGCGCTCGACATCCCCGCGGACGTCGTGTTCATCGCGCTGCACGGCGAGTTCGGTGAGGACGGCACGGTGCAGGACCTCCTCGATACACGCGGCGTGCCGTATTGCGGCACGGGTGCGGCGGCGTCCCGGCTCGCGATGGACAAAGTGCGGGCAAAGAAACGCTTCGAGGAGATGGGGGTGCCGACACCGGCGTACGACATGATCCACGCTCCGGACGGCGCGTCCCGCGACGACGTCGCCGGGCTCGTCGCCGACGTTGCCGCGCGGTTCGCCGTGCCGGCCGTCGTCAAGCCGGTCGCGTCCGGCAGCAGCGTCGATACGCATATCGCCCGCACACCATCCGCGCTGCAGCGCGCGGCTGCTGACGTCGCCGACAAGTACGGCGCCGCACTCGTCGAAGCCTATGTCGACGGGCCCGAATTGACCGTCGGTATCCTCGGCGACCGGGCGCTGCCGGTGTGTGAAATCCGCACGCGTCGCGAGTTTTATGACTATTGCGCCAAGTACGTTGACGACGACACACAGTATCTCTTCGCCGCTACGGATGGCGACGGCGGGGACGCCCGCGACGGTGCCGGCGCCGGCGAACGTGCTCACGCCGAGCAGCGGGCTCACGCCGGTGGCCCCGCCGATGCCTGCGGTGGTGTTTCCGATGCCGGCGTCGCGTCCGTTGCCTGTGGCGACGACGCCGCCCGTCGCGTCGGGGCCGGCTCGTCCGGCCCGAGGATCGATCTCCCCGACGCGTTGCTTCGGCGCATCCAACAACTGAGTTTGACGGCGCACCGCGCGCTCGGGTGCACCGTGTTCTCCCGGGTGGATTGGATGGTCGACCGGCACAACCGCAAGCCGTACGCGCTCGAGGTCAACACGATACCCGGGTTCACGGCCCACTCGCTGCTGCCCAAGGCCGCCGCCATGTGCGGCATCACGTTCGACCAGCTATGCCAGCGGATTGTCGAGCTGTCGATCACGGGGACGAGGTCTTGACCGTGGGCGGCCCGTGCTCGGTCGCGCGTGGCGGCGGTGCCGCGTCGTGCATGGCCCCGGGACGGCGGGACACACGCACACATGATGGCTTGGTTGACCGCTTGCCGGCGCGACGTGTCGCTCGCCGGCCGCGCCGCCGGCCGCTCCCGCGGCGGTTTCATAGCGGGGTGGATTGATCGTGTTGGGAAGATCCAAACGTCGCCAACCACGCAAGACGCGCGGACGCCGGCGGCGGCGATCTCGGTTCCGGGCGTGGCTCGCGTCGGATCATGACTGGCGCTACGCCCGCGGCGTGCTCGTTGCGATGCTCGGCATCGGCGGTGCCTGCGTCCTGCTGGTCGGGTGGCATCGGCTCGAACGTGATGTCACGCGGCGACTTGCCGCGCGCGGCACGCCCACCGTCGCGTTCGTCGACATGCCGGACGTGCTTGTCGGGACGGCGGACATCGATCTCCAGCGCGCGCTCTGGCCCGTCCTCGGGGACGCGTGGCTCGACGACCGGGTTTGTCGTGACATGGCGTCGCGCGTTGCGTCGGTGGCCTGGGTTGAGCGGGTCCGCCATGTACGCCGCCAACGCAACGGCCGGTTCGACATCAGTTGCGCATACCGTGTACCGTTCGCAACGGTGCAGCACGACGACCAGTACTTCCTTGTCGACGCGACCGGCGTGCGACTGCCGGGGGAATACCGTGACGACCCATCCTGGCTGGTCATCCGCGGTGTCGCCGCGCCGCCGCCCGCGCCGGGCGCCCTGTGGCCGGGCGCGGATGTGCAGGCCGGACTCGCGACCGTTCGCGCGGTTGTCCGCGAACGCTTCGCGAAGCAGATCACGGCCGTCCTGCTCGAGAATTTCGATGGCCGGGTCAACCCGCGCCGTCCCCACGTGGAGCTTGCGACGGATCGCGCCGGCGGGCGGATCCTGTGGGGCTCGCCACCGGGGCGTGAGGTGGCGGAAAACGACCTGCCCCAGAAACTCGCGATCCTGCGGGCGTACTATGAGCGCACCGGTCGCGTCGATGCGAACCATGTGGTAGTCGATGTATCGACGCACCCCGGCGGCGCCGTGATTCGAGGGTGAATCCACTAGTTCGCGTGATACTTTTCTCGATGGCGGGCGCCCGAATGTGTAGAACATGCAGATTGTGGGCGGGCACATGGGTACAATAGACGGCACGTAATGCCGGACAGCGTCGCGACCTGTCCGGGGAACGGAATATGCGGCGGCGCGGACCGAATACACCCGGTGGCACAAGGGACCCGCGGCGAATCAACCCGGTGGCCGCGACGCCCGGCGTTGCGGTACAGGATCCCGGCGTGTGTCGGGGTAGATTTGGCATGGACTTGCGGCAAGGCCGCGCAGAGCGTTGGGGCGCAAGGCGGCATCGGCGATGACTGATTTACCCTCTATACTCGACCAGTTGCGGTTGTTGATCACGAACCACGCGCCGTCGGCGATGGCCGGCCATGTCGTGCCGACCGCGATCGTTTTCTTGATTGCGGGTATCGGCTTCAGCGTGCTCGGCGCGAAGCTGGCGCGGTTCAGCCTGACGGCCGGTTTGGGCGTCATCGGGGGCGTGCTCGGCGCCGCGTTCGGTCGCGAGTTTGTCTGGCCCGTGCCGTTGTGTGTCCTTGGCGGCGTGATCGTGGTCGGCTCGATCGGCTACCTGACGTTTCGCCTTTGGGTCGGTGTCACGGCCGCGGCCGTGGTCGCGGCGGTCGTGTTGAGCGCGTTTGGCTATCGGCAGATCCTGCCGCACGTCGCGGAGTTCAACCAGACACTCGCGGCGCCCCAGGCCGGCGTGGACATGCCGGCGCTCGGACCCGTGGCGCCATCCGAATCGCAGCTCGCGACCGCGGACGCGCAGCCCTCGCCGCTGCAGTACGCCACCGCGTTCCGCGACTACCTCGCGCAGCATGTGCCGGTCACGGCGCGCAACGCGACGGCGATCGGCATCGTGGCGCTCGTTACGGGACTCTTGCTGGGTCTTGTCGCGGTGCGTACGACGCTCATCATGTCTACGTCGCTCATTGGTACGGCGCTCGTCGTGTTCGGCCTGGGGACGTTGCTGGCGCAGTGGACGCCGTCGTCCTATCACGCGAGCCTCGCCCATCCCGGGGCGATGGCGATCGGCGCCGGGGGCTTCCTCCTGACGTCCGTCGTGCTGCAGACGCTCTTGACGCGTCAGCCGGCGACCGAGAACTCCGAGTCCCGCAAGCAATCCTGATGCCAAGAACCGGCGCCCGATCCCGGGCCGTATCGTAGGCTGGTATGAAGCTGAAACATGGGGATCGCTAGGCCGCGCAAGCGGTGCGCGGTCACGGCTGCGCGGGTGGCCGGCGGTCTCACGCAAGCTGCGAGGCGAATGACATGATTACTTCGATTGACGACTGGATCCAGTTTCTGCGACAGTCGCAGGTCATCATCGCGCTCCCGCTCGTGATTTCCGGACTCGGCATGATGCTCTTCGGATGGCGGATCGCGCGGTTCTGCATTACCGTCGCGATGGGCGCGATCGGGTACATCGGCGTCGGGCTCATCCCCGGACTCCACGACGGCGGCATGTTCTACGCGCTCGTGGCGTGCGCGGTGCTCGGGGTCGGGAGCTTCGCGCGCCCGAAGGAGGCCGCGGCGCTGCTCGGCGGCATTCTCGGCGCCGGCGTGCTCGTGATGTCGCTCGCGAACCTCGGGCTCAAGGGGCGCATGATGTGGCCCGTCGGCGGCGCGGCGCTCATCGCGTTTACGTCGTTTGCGGCCCTGAACCGCCGGGTGTTCGCGATCCTGACGACGTCGTTCCAAGGTGCGCTGTTCTTCATCTCGGGTGTCGCGACCGTGGTCATGGCGATGCCGAGCCTCTACGCCACGGTCCGCGGCATGACCGGCGCGAGCAAACTCGTCGTACCGTTCATCATCCTGGTCCCGACCGCGATGGCGTGCTTCTATCAGTTGGCCGACGTCCGGCGCGTCGAATCCCCGACGTAGCGGCGCGGTGAACGCGGCGATGAGGATCGGTGCGGCGGCGGTATCTTGCCG
>JBHHVO010000142.1:0-8041 GCA_046754365.1 Phycisphaerae bacterium
TAGCTTAGGCGCTATTCGCCACCGTAGCTCAGTTGGCAGAGCAGCGGTTTTGTAAACCGCAGGTCGACGGTTCGAGTCCGTCCGGTGGCTGTGCTGCACCGTGGCACTTCACGTCGTACCGTGTCGCAAACCCCCTTGTTTTGTAGTGGTTTCCACGTGTAACAGCCTGGTGTCACAACGGCGCGGCGATCGCACCATGTTGCACCGCTTCGCTGTGACATGCGTCCCGGTTGCTGTTTGTGGTGGTGTCGGTGACACGGCGCGGCATCGGTGCACAGAACGCGTGGTACGGCCTGCGTCGTCGCTGTTCCGAACGGAGGTCCCCTCGCCCCCCGCCCGCTCGCCCGGTGTCGTCGATTCGCTCAACCGTCGCACACCGGCCGTGGGTGGGTCGCTCCGCGACGGCTGCGTCGTCCGGAACCGGGCCGTCTACTTCTGAAGGTTGCCCACGTTGGCCCGGCGCATCGCCACCGTCGTGAGCAGGTAGTTTTCGCCCTGAAACACCGTCACTTCGCCGGAGACGACGAACACGAGTCCTTGTGCGCGGGTCTCCACCGCGCGAACCATGACCTCGAGGTTACGGTTGGGCAGGAGCTTGATCGGCGGCTCCGGTCGATCAGGATGATCGGACTCGAACACGAACGTCCACCACTGTCCGTCGTAGACAAGGCGCCCCGGACGCGTCACGATCGCGGATCCCTCCGGTAGGAGCGGCGCCGCCACGCCCGTCCCGCCCGGCCCATCACCCGCACGCCCCTCACCCGCGGGTGCGATGGTGACGTTGGTCGGTCGCTGCTCGCGCAACCGCCGCAACACGTCCTCAGCGGTAAGCGGGGCGCCGGTCTCCTGCGGCGACTCGACCTGCGCGTCCCGAATCGCGGCGTCGCCTGATACGGATGTTGATTGCCGCGCCAGGGTTAGCGATGCGGGCTCCGGCCGATCCCCGGCCTCGGTACGCACCGGCTCCACTGTCGTTGATGTCTGATCGCTCGGGCGAGATGGCGCGCGTTGCGTCGCCATGAAACCGGCCGTGGTCAACGCCACGGCTGTTGCGAAGGCACCCGGCAGGGTAGAAGACATGAGAATCGCTCCCGAAAGCTTGATCGTCCGACGCGCGGAGGCACCCCGTGCCGGTTGGGCGTCCCCACGACGATGCATCGCGCCGCCCACGCCCACCGGCACACCGGGCATGCTACCGCGCAGCGCCGATACACGTAAGGCTCCGACGCATGGCGCGCCGGCATGGTCGTTTCGACGGGCCGCGACAGCGGTCGGGCCGGTGGCTACTTCTGCTCGGCGAGTTGCCGAGCCAAGTCGGACGCCGACGTAACCGGTCGCTTGCACGTGTAGCCGTAGCAGACGTACGCGGTCGCGTGGCCGTTGATGCGCCCCTTGCCGCGCAGCAGCGGTATCAATGGATCATCGATTCGATCAGCGGCGTGCACGACGACCTTGTTGGGCAGGTACCGGTCGTACACGGTGCGGATCAGCGCTTGCGTGTCGGCGGACGCGAGGTCGCCGATGATCGCAATCTCTTTCATGCGGTCGTGGTAGCCATCGACCGCACACAACATCCGCTCAAACGAAAACCCGGGTTCCTTCATCATCGGCGCAAACGCCTTGAAGATGCCCACGGCCTTGTCCCGAAGGTCCTGGCGGTCGAACAAAACCGCGAGGCGCAGCAGGTTGCCGGCCATCACGGAGTTACCCGCCGGGATCGCCCCGTCTTGCGGGCTCTTGGTTCGCGCAAGAAGCTGCTCGGCGTCGGACGCGGTAAAGAAAAACGCACCGCCCTCGTCGTCATGGTAGTATCGGATCGCAGTGTCCGTCAGCGCCAGCGCGCGGTCAAGCCACTTTCGATCAAACGTCGCCTCATAGAGGTTGAGCAGCCCCTCCACGAAAAACGCGTAGTCCGTCACGTAGGCCATAAGCCGGGACTTGCCGGCACGATGAGTCCGAAGGAGTCTGCCGTCGCGCTCGAGCTCCCGGAGCACGAAGTCAGCCGCACGGGCCGCGGCGTCGGCGTACATGGGTTCGTCGAGCACGCGTGCGCCCTTGGCCAAACTCGCGATCATGAGGCCGTTCCAGCCCGTCAGGATCTTGTCGTCGAGCGCCGGCGGCGTACGGTTTGCGCGCGCGGCCAGCACCTTCTCCCGCCAGGTCGCCAGCTTCGCGTTGAGATCCCCGGTGGAAAGCCCGTGCAGTTTCGCAAAAACATCCGCCGGCTTGGCGACATGAAGAATGTTCTTCGGACCGGGCGGCGCGTGTCCCAAACGCTCGAACCAGTTGCCGGTCTCCGTGACGTCGTAGTACCCGCAAAAAAGCTTGCCGTCCTCGGGCCCGAGGATCTGCAAGACCTCATCCACGGTCCAAATGTAGTACGCCCCCTCCTGGCCGTTGCTGTCCGCATCGCGCGTGGAGTAGATGCCGCCCGCGGGCGACTGCAGGTCGGCCATGACATACCGAAGAATATCGCCGGCGGTCCGCGCGTAGAGCGGCCGGCGCGTCGCAGTGTACGCATCGAGGAAGATACCGCTCACGAGCGCCTGATCGTACAACATCTTCTCGAAGTGCGGCACGAGCCACTGCGGGTCCGTGCTGTAGCGGCAAATGCCGCCGCCGAGGTGGTCGTAGATGCCGCCGCGGGCCATGTGGTCCAGCGTAACCTCGACCGCCTCAAGCAGATCGGCGTCGTGCGTCCGACGGTGCGCCCGAAGCAGCAGCTCCATCGCCATACTGGGAGGGAACTTGTTGCCCTGACTCTGAAAACCGCCGAGCGTCCGGTCGATGTATCGTGCGACATACGCAGCCGTTTTTTCCACCATGTCGCGCGGCACGGGCGACGCCGCGGGGGCTGGTCCCGCCGACCACTTGGCGAAGAACGCGCGGACGTTGGCGGCGTCCGTCGCAATGTCGTTACGCCGGGTCTTCCAGACCTCGGCAATCTGTCGCAGCACCCCCACGAACCGATCCTTGGGGAAATACGTCCCGGCAAAAAACGGCACACCTTCGGGCGTGAGCCACACGCTCATCGGCCAACCACCGCCACCCGTCCGCTGCTGCGTATACGTCATGTAGATCTCGTCGATGTCGGGGCGCTCCTCCCGATCGACCTTGATGCTCACAAAATGCTCATTGAGCACATCGGCTACCTCATCCGTCTCGAAGCTCTCGTGCGCCATGACATGGCACCAGTGGCACGCGGCGTAGCCGATACTCAGGAACACCGGCTTGTCCCCCGCACGGGCCGCTTCGAACGCTGCATCGCCCCACTCGTACCAGTCCACCGGGTTGTGCGCGTGCTGCAGCAGGTACGGACTCGTGGCGTTGATGAGCCGGTTCGTGTGGTGGTGTGGTGTCGACGCCGTCATGCCATCATCCTTGCCTTGGCCCTCGCCCCGCGACGAGCGGCCGTTCATGGCGTCCGGTCCAGACGTAGCCTGCGCGGTGCGCGGCGCGAATGTCCAAGCAGGCGCCCCAACAGCATCGTGGCACATGCACCCGGCGCACGGTAGTGCCATCCAAACCAGCCGTATCGATCTCATCACACGAACTCCACCGGCAGGCCGCGCGCACCTCCGGACGAACACCGCACCGCATCCTACCGACGCGACACACCACCGTCAAAGCCAACCGTCGTTACCGAAACAGATACACCCAACCGCGCCCTCCCAAAGAAGGGGGCCATCCCGCCGACGCGGCTGGCGGACTCCGCTAGACGCCGCCGGAAGCCACCCGCAACGCGCCGCCCGTAGCCGCGGCTCGATGACAAGGCCTTGTCGCGCGGCGTCTCCGGTCCCGGCGAATCCCCCTCGTGCGCCGCATGGACCGTCCCGCGCACGTCATCTCCGTCGCCGCCTGGATCATCTCGATGACGGTGTGCTGCCTCATTCGGAATTGGACATACCCGCATCTCTGGCTAGGTTGTCCGGGGAAGAGCGTGACGATGAAAACCGGGAGGAGGACGCTCTGAGGCGTGGCGATTCTCCGACCGCACGCGGTGGACCACGAGCCGGTGTCCGGTGGTCAGACACCGCGCGGCCGCGGCATCAAGCGTTCGCAGGGGACATTGGTCGATGCATACTGCTTCCTCTTCCGGCGGTCGGGGCGTGTTCGACGACGCCATGGCATATGACCGGACGATCAACTGGTCGGCGCGGTTCCGGCGGGAGCTGCCGGTACTGACCGACGTACTCGGTCCTCCCGGCCAGGCGGGTGTCGTCGACGCCGGGTGCGGCTCCGGGCGTCACGCGGTCGCGATGGCGAAGCGGGGTTACCGTGTAGTCGGTGTGGACGCGAGCGACGCGATGTTGCAGTTGGCCCGGTCTCATGCTACGCGCGCCGGGGCGCGTGTGACCTTTGTACATGCCGGGTACGCCGATATCGTCCAGTCGTCCGGCGATGGATTCGACGGTGTTTACTGCCTTGGAAACGCGTTGTGCGCGGCTGGGTCCCGCCAAGGCGTTGCAGACGCGATCGCGCAGTTCGCGGCGTGCCTTCGGACCGGTGGTCGACTGTTCCTGCAGATCCTGAACTACGTGCCGATGCGCACAAACGCCCCATGTGTTCGTGGTCCGCGTGTGTCGGTCGTCGATGATCGTGAACACGTATCCGTGCGCGTGTTCCACTTCAACGATCAGACGGTGCACGTCACCAACATCACGTTGTCGCATGACGATGGATGGCAACAGCACGCGCACAGCGGCGTGTTGTATGCGCTGGGCCTTGAGGAGTTGGAGGCGTTGTGCGCCGGGGCCCACCTGTCCATAAACCATCGGTGGGGCAGCTACGCCCGCGACCGGTTCGACGTGCACCGATCGACCGACCTGATCATCGCCGCGACCCGTGTGTAGTGCCGCCTGACACGCCGCACCACGCGCGCGGTGTCCCCCGTAAGCGCGGATCACACTGGCTACGCGCCACCGATCGCCATCCGTCAACCGATGTGTCATGGAGCCCGAGTCGCGGTGGCCGCGATCGCGCGGCGCCGCTCACCGGTACACCGTTCGGATGACGTCATACGCCTCGGCATACCGCACGCCGATCGTGGCGCCGCGGGTTCTGGCCAGGCCGCGCACGAACTCCTCGTGCATGTAGGGCCGGTCGCGTTGCGACTCATAATGCGACAGCGCGCAGACCTTGCGCTCCACATCGTCGTCGCCCAGGGCCACAAACGCGGTGGTCCGAAACGCGATGTTGTTCCACGGCATCTCGTATGCGTAGATGGTGGTGCCCTTGAACGCGCGCAGCCCCTCGTGCGCGACGGTCGAATGATCCTGGTGCAAATCATCGGGTGAATGCATGAGAACAAGATCGGGCGACAGTTCGTCATTGAGGCGAACGAGGTCGTCGAGGATCTCCTGACGGTAGCTCGCCAGACGCCGAACCGGATAGCGATACACGAGCAGGTCGCGCTGCGCGATGCCGATCTCGTCGATGGCCTTGCGGGCCTCACGCTCACGGACGTCCTTTTCCCAACCGGGCGGCAGCGAGTCCTCGCACAGGCTGAACGTCGCGCAGCAGACCCGCGTGCCCTCGGCCGTAAGGCGCGCGATCGTCCCGCCGCACCCCAACTCCGCGTCGTCCGGATGCGGTGCCAAGACCAGGACTGTTGTCGGCCTACCGATAGGGGTCACGCAACCGGCTCCCAACGAAACACCCCGACCGCGAAAACCATCCGATGCCGAGTGCACACGCGCGTGGGGGGTCAAGCACCGGCGGGGCCTGCGCAGCCTCGGGCGCCACTCTGGGCGCCACCTGGAGCGCCCGCGTGCGACCCTACCGCCGATAACTCGACTTCGACACGCCGCGCGGGCGCCTTGACCAAGAAAACCGCTCGCGCGCCGCGTTTTCCTACCTGGTCGGACCAAGACGTCGAACCCGCGCTCACGGTGGACGGCGCGTGACGGGCACGTGCAATACACACGGGTCCTCGCCATGACGCCATTACTGGTATCTTCAGGTCCGTTCTTGTGGGTTTGGCTGCCGGCCGCTTCCTTGCGGGTGCGGTTCGGATCGGACCAAGAACCCGCACCATCACGTGTGGCCATGGACTGGCCTGGCACGCGATTGGACGTACGATGCCGGCGGGGCACGATACGGCCGCCGCTCGCCCCGGCGCCGACGCATACGGAGTTTCGCCATGCGGATCGCACTCGTGCAGCAGCACGCCACGCGCGACAAGCAAGCGAATGTCACACGTGGACTCGCCGCGTTGCGCCGCGCGGCCGACGCCGGTGCGGAGTGCGTATGTTTTGCCGAGCTTGCATTCGAATGGTTTCACCCACAGCGTCCGGCTTGCGGCGACGTGGAGGCCCTCGCCGAGTCGGTTCCGGGACCCACGACGGATGCATTTTGCGCGGCGGCGCGCGCGTGCGGCGTGGTGGCGGTCATCAACCTGTACGAAGCGGATGGTGGGCGCCGCTACGATAGCACGCCGGTGATCGATGCGGGCGGCACGCTCCTGGGGTGCACGCGCATGGTGCACATCACCGACTATGCGTGCTTTCATGAGCGCGGGTATTACACGCCCGGCGACGGGGACATACGCGTGTACGACACGGCGGTGGGCAGGCTCGGCGTCGCCGTCTGCTACGATCGACACTTCCCCGAGTACATGCGGGCGCTGGCGCTGAGGGGTGCCGAGCTTGTCGTCGTGCCGCAAGCGGGTGCGGTCGGTGAGTGGCCCCAGGGGCTGTACGAGGCCGAAATGCGTGTGGCCGCGTTCCAGAACGGATATTTCGTGGCGCTGTGCAACCGCGTCGGCGCCGAAGACCGCGTCACGTTCACCGGTGCATCGTTCGTGTGCCGGCCGGACGGCACCGTCGCAGCGCGTGCACCGGCCGGCACGGATCACATCCTCCACGCGGAAGTGGATCTTGCCCAAACGCGCGAGAGCCACGCCCGGCGGCTGTTCCTGCCCGACCGCCGACCGGAACTCTACGGGCCGTGGCTGACGCGCCCCGAAGACCACCGCGACACCGAACCGTAGCCGCGGCGTCTACGCGAGACGCGGTGCTATCCCGCACGTCGTTCACAGTCCCGCGAGGATTCCGCCTGCGGCCGGCCGTACGGTCTGGGGCTTACATGGTCAAGCAACGGTGCTACGGACACACACACGTGTCGGGGCACGGCGGCTGCCCGTTGGCCGCGGCGAGGACGGCCACAACGTCGCCGGTCTCGTTGATACCGTCACCGTTGGGCGGGCATGGCCAGATGTCGGCGTCGAGACACGCGGGGTCCGGTACGCCAGCGTTGGCCGCGAGCACGCAAAGCACATCCCCCGTCTCGACGAGGCCATCCGGCAACACATCGGCGTACAAGTTCGGTACACACGTGTGGACGCAGCCGAGGATCGAATCGCACGTGTCGTCCGTGCATGGATCACCGTCGTCACAATCGAGCGGGGTCCCCGCACTGCACCCGGCGATCGTATCGCACGTCTCGGCGCCGTTGCAGGCGTTGCCGTCGCTACATGCGGCGTCGCTGGGCGTGCTCTCGCAACCAAGCACCGCGTCGCACAAATCCGCCGTACACGCGATGCCGTCGTCACACAGCCCGTCGTCGGGTGTGTGCACACACGTGTCCGTCGCGTCGTCGCAGGTATCCACGGTACACGGCACGGCGTCGCCGCAGTCGAGCGCGCCGCCGCCGACACACGCGCCGGACGAACACACGTCGCCCACGGTGCAGAACAGTCCGTCGTCGCACGGTGCGGCGTTGAACGTGTGACTACAAGTGCCATCGGCTGGATCGCACGTGTCGTCCGTGCACGGGTTGCCATCGTCGCAGTCGACCGGCGTGCCGGGCATGCAGCCGCCGACCGGGTCACACGTCTCGACGCCGTTGCACGCGTCGCCGTCGCTGCATGCCGCGTCGTCCGGCGCGTTTACGCACACGTCCAACACGTCGTCGCACGTGTCCACCGTACACGGCACCGCGTCGCCGCAGTCGAGCGCGCCACCGCCGACGCACACGCCGGCGGAGCACACGTCGCCCACGGTGCAGAACAGTCCGTCGTCGCACGGTGCGGCGTTGAACG
>JBHHVO010000143.1:0-8031 GCA_046754365.1 Phycisphaerae bacterium
CGCCGCGTGGAATCACCACGATCCCACGCGGCGCGGCGTCGGCGGTAGCGCTTTCGGTGTCCGGCGCCCGTGTGATCGTTCCCGTCATGAAGAACCCGGGCCGGAGGTGGTGTCGCGGATTCGGCAACTCGATCTCCACCTCGAACTTATGGCTCGTGGGCAGGGCCTTCGGGTAAATGCGGTGGATCCGCCCGCGGAACCGCTCGTTCGGGAACGTCTTGGTCGTGACCGACACCGGCTGACCGACCGTCGCCCATACGACGGCGCGGTCGTCGATCTCGGCCATCAATTTGAGGCGGTCAATCTCGATGACGTCGACCAGGGGTTGCCCCTGCTGTGCGAATTCACCCCGGCGAAGGTAGACGCGCGAGATAACGCCGTCGATCGGCGACCGGACGGTCGTGCGCTCGAGCAGCAGGGCGGCCATGCGGACCGTCGCCGCGGCCCGGCGCCGCCCCGCCTTGGCCTTGCGGAACCGCGCGGCGCTGTCGATGAGCTCCATCGGCTGCGACGAATCGTCCGGGAGCGCTTGCAGACGCTCGAGGTTCGCCTCGGCCAGCTCGTATTCGCTTGCCGCCCGGTCCTGGTCCGCGAGCGCCTGCTCGTGTTCGATCTCGCGCGCCGCGGCATCGGTCTTGAACAACGGGTCTCCCGCCGTGACGGCGTCCGAAACATCCACCCACTGCCGCACGATTTCGCCTGACACCTGAGCTGCAACCGTGAGCTCCTCGAATGGGGCGAGGAATCCGTGGAAATCGGCTGTGACCGTGATCGGGCGGCGCTCGATCCGGGTCACGCGCACCGGCGTCGCCGCAGCCTCGGCCTTGTCCGGAGCCGCGGCGGCGGTGCCGCGACCGACCCGTGCCCGGATGACCACGCCGGCGCCGGCGATCGCCGCGGCCGCCAGGACGGCGGAAAAAAGAAATACAGGGTAACGTTTCTTCCGTGACACTGGTGTGAAGTCCGTCGACGCGTTCCGGCATCAGTGGCCCGGCCGGTCCCGCTCACCACGGCCGGGTTCCCCGGCGCGGCGTCGCTCGGCGGGGCAGGACGTCGAGGCCCCGCCGGGGCCGCTGCCGTATCCTAGCGGCCGATTGGCTTGAGGCAATGTTGCCGGCGCCGGTACCGGTGGCGTGTACGGCCGTGAGGCGGGGGTCATCGCGCGCGGCGCCTCCGCAGGGCGTGACGTTCGAGGGCGGTCGAGTCGGCGTGGCGAGCGCGACGCAGCTCGGGCGCATCTCGCTGGGAGCGAGGCCGCCCGAGGGTTGGGCGGCCCGCGTATCGCGAAACACCTTGCGTCTTGACAGGATCATACAGCCGGGAGGATAATCCGCGCAGTGTGATCGTCCGCGCGGACTCCCTGCCCGGGAGTGGGCGAAGAGCGCTAACGGAATCGCCTAGGTCAACAGGATCGACGCATATGGCACTACGAGCTGCCGTCGCGAGCGTAGGCTATTACCTCCCCGGTCGCCCGGTCACCACGGAGGACATCAATCGCAGGATCTACGACGCGACGTCGTTCAAGATCGGCAATGGTCTCATTGAGCGGCTCACCGGTGTGCGCAGCCGGTACTACCGCGCCGACGATGAGCAGTCGTCTGATCTGGCGGTCAAGGCCGCGTCGCAGGCGATCGAGCGAGCCGGTGTCGGCAAGGAGGAGGTGGACCTGCTCATTTTCGCCGCGTGCACGCAGGATCTGACAGAGCCGGCCACTGCGAACATCATGCAGGAGAAGCTGGGCACGAGCAATGCGCAGGTGCTGGACGTCAAGAACGCGTGCAACAGCTTCCTGAACGGGCTGGACCTCGCGGATTCGCACATCCGCGCCGGGAAGGCAAGGTGTGCGGTGGTCGCGGTCGGGGAAACACTTTCGCTCGGGATCGACTGGGCGATTCACTCGACCGACGACCTGAAGTCTCGTATCGGCAGCCTGACGCTCGGTGACGCGGGTGCGGCCGTCGTGCTGACCGGGATCGACGACGACTCCGGGCGCGGCATCCTTACGACGCAGTTTCGCTCGTTCGGTGACAAGTGGCGGCTCGCCACCGTGCTCGGCGGCGGCAGCATGTACCGGTTCAGCCAGCAGTATTCCTACTTCCGTTGCGAGTCGCAGGGTCTTCGCGAGGCGGCGTATGAGCTCATCCCCGGCATCGTGGCGGATGTGCTCGACTCGGTCGGGTGGACGGCGTCGGACGTGCAGGTCGGCTGCGGGCATCAAGTGACCGAGGAGATGGTGCACGGTCTGCAGCAGCGGTGCGGCGTGCCCGCCGGGCGGGAGATCGTCACGGTCACCGATTGCGGCAACACCGCCGCGGCGAGCATCCCACTATGTCTCGGGCGCGCGTTTGAGCGCGGCCTGCTGACGCCGGGCGCCAAGGTCCTCCTGGTCGGCGGCGCCGCCGGATTCAGCGTCGGCGTGGTGCCGCTGGTCTGGTGATCGGGCGCGCGCCCGCATACACATCATGGCCGGCTCTAGTTGACCAACCGTGTGACCGACGACGCACCCGTTTTCGTTACCGGCGGTACTGGCTTTCTCGGCGTCAACCTGGTCCGACTGCTCGTGGCGCGGGGGCGGCGCGTACGCGTGCTTCGCCGCGCGCCGGGGCGCGTGCTCGGGCTCGATGGTGATCGTGTTGAGTTCGTGCCGGGCGACGTGACCGATGTCGGGGCGATCCACACGGCGATGCGTGGGTGCGCTGAGGTGTATCACGTCGCTGCGCGCGTGGAGGTCGCGCCGTGGGGCGTGGACCGTATTCGGGCGGTCAATGTTGATGGCACGCGGAACGTCTGTGCGGCTGCCCTGCACAACGGCGTGCGGCGCCTGGTCCATACGAGCTCCATCGCGACCATCGCGGCCGGGACGCTCGACGCCCCGGCCGACGAGGACACCGCGTGGAACCTCGAGCGGCTGAGGATCCCGTATTACACGACGAAGCGCGACGCGGAGGCCGTCGTACGCGAATACGTCGATCGCGGCCTGGACGCGGTGATCGTGAACCCGACGTACCTCGTCGGTCCGTGGGACGTCAAGCCGAGTGCGGGCCGGATGGTGATCCCGGCCGCTACCGGAACACTACACTTTTTTCCTCGTCGGGGCGGCATCAACTTCGTCGACGTGCGGCATGCCGCCGAGGGGCATGTGCTCGCGATGGAACGGGGCGTGCGGGGTGCGCGGTATATCCTGGGCGGCGAGAATCTTTCGTTCCGGGTGTTTCTGGCGCGTGTGGCCGACCAAGCGGGTGCGCCGGCGCCGCGGCTCGCGCTTTCCTATGCGGCGATGTATCCCGTGGCCGCGGCCGGGAGCGTCGTTGGGCGTCTCGGCGTGGACCGATGGCGCGACGTGAACCTCTGCGTGTTGCGGAGTGCCTGCCTGGAACACTACGTCACTTCGGAAAACGCCCGCGCGACGCTGCGGTTTCCGGTGAGCGGTGTGGACGACGCGATCGGGGATGCGATCGCGTGGTTCCGGGAGCACGGGTACATGCCGCATCCGCGCGGCGTGGCCTCGCGACCGTCATCCGCACCGGGTGCCGGGTAGCTGCCCGACCATGCCGATCATCGGCACGACGACGCAGAGCAGCAGATACCCTGTGAGCACGGCGTAGCGGCGTCGCCCGAACACCGCGCCGTCCGCGTCATGGATCACGAGCCGTGTCCACATGACGGCCGGCACACAGAATGACTCGCCGAAGAGAAAGCACCAGAGATACCAGCGCAGGCGTTCCGCGCCGCACGGCGATGCGATGATGAGCACAGGCATCAGCGACGCACCGGCGACGACCATCGCGAAGACGAAGACGTAGACGACGCTGAGGTGCCGCGCGAACACGACGGCTTGGGTCCGGGCGGCGCGGTGTCGCAGCACGGCCGGTATCCACACCAGACGCACCAACCCCCAACCCAGCAGCGGCGGGACCACCGTCCAGAGCGCAAGCGGGAGCGACTGTCCGGGTGCGAAGTACCAGCGCAACGGCGTGGTGTCGAAAGACGCCGTGTCGGTTCCGTCGCGCGGCACCGCGCCGCGGGCCGGACCGAGCAGCGGAAACCCTACCGACCGGCCGCTCGTGGTGCGCGCGTTGCGTTCGGCGTGCGGATTCGACCGAGCAGCACCCGCGTGCGATGCGCTGTCGGTCACGGCGGCCCCAGGCGTGTTGTCGATTCCGGTTGCGGTGGTGGTTCGTGTGTTGTTGGTCAGGGCGCTCGTACGCGGTGCGAGCCCGACGCTGGCGAATCCGCCGGCCAACACGACGACCATGATTCCGACGAGTGCGACGGCCGTCCGCTCCCGCCGCCGCGCGAGCGCGTGGTCGGTTGGATCGCTCAGTGCGGTCCAGAGCCCCGGCGGCAGTGGCCGCCAGACCTTCACCACGTTCCGCCGAATGGTAAGCGGCGTCTCGACGAACGCACGCACGGCGTCGCGGCACGATGCGTCACCATCGGTGGTCGCCGATCCGCATGTCATCGCGGCGGTATCGGCGGTGTCCGACGGCGGTCGGTCCGCGCGTGTGGCCTCGGCATCGTCGTTCCCGGGATCTCGTGTCGTTGGGGGCGTGTCACGGTCGCCGCGTCGCATGCCCGGCACGATACACCAACCGTCGGGCATGTCGACTCGTTGAGGTTCGCGCGGGGGCCTTGCCCGGCGTCCGTTGTGCGGGCCCGTGTGAGCCACTATGGTACGCCGGTGCCGGTGGGGCCAGGTGTTCGGCGGACCAGGCACGGACGCGCGGCGCTCGTGCGGCCGACGGTGCCGCCCGAGACGGCCGCGAACGAGCGTGTTTCGGAACCCCGACCGTGAGGAACGCGCGCTGCATACCCCCGGCATCCGGTTACGCTGAAGGCTTCGGAACCGATGTTTTCGGTGTCGAAGAGGCCGGCGTCGGTCCGTCGAACGACCGGCCTGCGATGTAGGATTCGGACGCACTCAAGAGTTTCTCGGAGGTTCTGTACCGTGTCGACGCCGCCCGACCACCGCCCCGTGCGCGGACACATGAGGCTTATGGGAAGAGATGTCATCCACCGGTGGGAGGGGAATCCCATTCTCGCGTTGGCGGATATTCCATTCCGCTGCAACACCGTGTTCAATGCGGCCGCGGTCAGGCACGACGGGCAATACCTTCTGCTCGTTCGCGTGGAAGACCAGCGCGGTCGATCCATCTTCACGCTTGCGCGCAGCGACGACGGCTACCGGTTTCTCGTGGATCCCGAGCCGGTCATGATGCCGTCGGACGAAGAGCCGTTCGCCATGTACGAAGCGTGCGGCATCGAGGATCCGCGCATCACCATCCTGGACGATACATACTATGTCATGTACACGGCGTACAGCCATTACGGCGCACGGTTGGCGCTCGCCAGAACGGTCGATTTCCAGACATTCGAGCGCATCGCGCTCATCTCACAACCGGTGAACAAGGACGGCGCGCTGTTTCCGAAAAAGATCGGCGGTCGGTATGTGCGTTTTGATCGGCCGATGGTCGGTTCCGCCGGCAACATCTGGATCTCCTACTCCGACGATTTGATCCATTGGGGTGGATCGGAAGTCGTCATGGCCACCCGCCCCGACCACTGGGATTGTTCGCGCATCGGCGCCTCGGCGCCACCGATCGAGACCGAGCGCGGTTGGCTCGAGATCTACCACGGTGTGAAAGAGTCCGCGGCGGGACCGATTTACCGCCTTGGCGTTGCGATGCTCGATCTCGAGAAACCGAACCGCGTTCTCGGGCGCGCGGCCATACCGATCCTAACGCCGAGAGAATACTACGAGCGCGTGGGCGACATCGGTAATGTCGTGTTCTCGTGCGGCGCGATCCTGGAAGAACAGACGCGCGAGGTGAAGGTATACTACGGCGCCGCCGACACGTGCATTTGTGTCGGAACGGCGAAACTCGATGCCCTGATCGACCGGTGCTTCGAGGAGGAATGACCCCCCGGCGGCGGCGCGGCTTCGCATTTCGCCGGGTCCTCCGCACATATTCGTGCGTCCGGTAACCCTTCCACATTGGAAATACAGCTTATCTCTGGAATCGTGTACGCGTGTCCGTTATGATAAGGTTGCGTTATCGGAGTGCGGGAAGAAGTCACATCGGGCAACATGATCGACGCCGCCGCCCGTTTGCAGCGCAATTCCGATAATACAGCGGTACGGTGAGCCCCCGGGTGCGCGGCGCCCGTGATCGGGTGGGGTTACATCTATAACCGATCGCGCCCGGCGTGCGCAACCGGGATACGCGGCACAGGCTGAAGACCCGCGCGGGTTGCAACGGATCCTCCCGCGTTTCGGTCACGCTTCGACCGACACGAGCGCGGACCGCGCGGCGCAACGCAGCGTAGCAACACTTCAGCAATCCTCGCGCATGCGCACAGTATTTGCCGCCGTGCGCCCGGGCCGCCATGGGCCCCGGCACGTGCGTGGTGCGGTATCGACTCGTCGGAGGGACATAACATGACGTACGCATACGGGAACAAAACGGTAGCGGTCGCGATCGCGCTCGGCATGATGGCGGCCGCGTGCTTGGGTCCGCGCGCATCGGCGCAGGATTGCAACGGCAACGGCGTGAGCGACCTGCTCGATCTCCTGCCGGGACCGCTGAGTTTCGCCCCGGCCGTGGGGTATCCGCTCGCGGGCGGCGCGATGGCCAGCGCGATCGGCAGCGGTCCGCTCGACGCGGACGGCGATGTCGACCTGGCGGTGGGGACGGCTGTTGCGGCCGCGTCGAACGTGTCGGTGCTGTTCAACGCCGGCGACGGCACGTTCGGACCGGTGTCCGAGCACATCGGGTCCGTCGACGCGCTGTCCCTGGTGGTCGCGAACCTGGACCTGGACGACGATCTCGATCTCGCGCTCGGTACCAAGTCCGGGGGCAGCAGCGACGCGGTCACGGTCCTGCTGAATAACGGTCTGGGTTTCTTCACGCTCGACACGAGCTTCCCGACGCTGTCGAGCCGGCCGGACGCGATTGCCGCGGGCAACTTCGACGCGGATGACGATATGGACATCGTAACGGCGAATCGAAACGGTGACAGCGTTTCCGTGCTGCTCAACAACGGCAACGCGACGTTCGCGACGGCCGTCGTCTACGCGCTACCCGGGAGTCGTCCGTCGGATGTCGCGATCGGTGACATCGACGGCGACGAGAACCCCGACCTGATCGTTACCGAGAAGCAGAGCGACACCGTCGCGGTGCTATTGAACAACGGCGACGGAACGTTCGCGGCGGCGACCACGCTCGCGGTGGGCAACGGCCCCATAGCCGTCGTCGCCGCCGACCTCGACCAGGACGACGATGTGGACCTCGCCGTGCTCACCGGCGGTGACGGGTTCGTCCAGGTGTTCGTGAACAACGGATTCGGGACGCTCACGCCTTGGGTGTTCGCAGCCGTCGAGGAGAACGCGGCCGACGTCATCGCGACCGACCTGGACGCGGACGGGGACCTCGATCTCGCGGTAGCCAACACGGGTTTGGCGCCCGGCGCGGCGAGTGTTTCGGTGCTGCGCAACAACGGCGATGCGACGTTGCAAGCGCGCGTCGACTTCGCCGCCGGGGCGAACCCGACACGGCTGACGGGCGAAGACCTGAACGGCGACGGCCTGGGCGACCTGGCCGTCCTCGACATCTCCGGGGCCACGGTCTACGCGCTGCTCAACGACACGGCGCTGCCGTTCAGTGAGGACTGCAACGGGAACGATCTACCCGACGAATGCGACATCGCGGCCGGGACGAGCGGTGATTGCGACGCGAACGGCGTGCCGGACGAATGTCAACCGGACGCGGACGGCGACGGCGTGCCCGACATCTGTGATGTCTGCCCCGGGTTTGATGATGCGGTCGACACGGACGGTGACGGCGTCCCGGACGGGTGTGACCCGTGTCCGATCGACAACCCGGACGACACGGACGGTGACGGCGTCTGTGATTCCGTCGACATTTGTCCCGGCGGGGATGACACCATCGATACCGACGGTGACGGCGTGCCGGACTTCTGCGACGCGTGTCCGGGTGGCGATGACAACGTTGACACGGACGGTGACGGCGT
>JBHHVO010000144.1:0-7964 GCA_046754365.1 Phycisphaerae bacterium
GCCGATGTCCGCCACGGGGGGCGGACGCTACACGCTCAACACTTCCTTCGGACCCAATACCTGATACGACAAAACTCACCGTGGCGACGCGAACCTCCCCCGACCAATCCGTTGAAGAACACACACGCGTAGGTGTGACACCGGCGCGTAGGTGTGGCACTGGCTTCCGACCGGTGCAACAGCGTGCCGAACGTCTGCAAGACAGTTTGTCAACGGCCTGACAGCGCCGTATGCGACCGATGCCTGCATCGAAACCGGCAACACGGCGACTCCCATCGCCGCGAAAACCACCGGGCGCCGTACTAGCCCAATCCCAGGAGCTCGCTGATCTGCGGCGCGAACTTCACGACGAGCCCCGCGAATACCACGCTCACCATACTCATGAGTTTGATCAGGATATTGAGACTCGGTCCGGACGTATCCTTGAACGGATCGCCGACCGTGTCCCCCACAACCGTCGCCTTGTGCGCGTCACTCCCCTTGCCGCCGTAGTTTCCCTTTTCCACGTACTTCTTCGCATTGTCCCACGCCCCCCCCGCATTCGCCATGAAGATCGCCACCGCGAACCCGCTCGTGAGCCCGCCGGCCAGAAGCCCCATGACCCCGGAAACGCCGAACAACAGCCCGATCATGACGGGCACGATGATCGCCAAAAGCGACGGGAAGATCATCGCACGTTGCGCGCCGCGTGTCGAGATATCCACACAACGCGCATAGTCCGGCACCTTCTCACCGTTGTGCTCGACCTGCCCGCGCGGCCAGTTGTCTGACTTCGCCGCGTCTGCCTCCGACATGCCCTTCACATCCACGAGATACCGCGCCACCTTCTTGAACTGCGCACGACACTCGAGCATCATCTCATACGCGGCCCGACCCACCGCCTGCATCGTCAATGCACAGAACGTAAACGCGAGCAGCACCCCGGCGAACATGCCGCAAAGCACCTTCGGGTTCATCAATGTCACGTTGTAGAAATCCATGAACTGCTGAAGCGACGCCTTGCGAGACCGCACAACCTGAACCTCATAGTTCCGGTCCCCGTCCGTCACCGTCGTGGACTGCACCCACGCCGAACCTCGTTGGGCCTCCGACAAACCGGTCAGCGGCACCGCACCACGCCCGGCTTCCGCGAGCCGCTGATCCCAGTAGCCACGAGCCTGTTTACTCAGCAGCATATACGCGTCATAGCTCGCGTCCGCCGTACCCGCCTGAAACTTCTCCGCGAACTTGCCATGACCCATATAGTAAATCCACCCGACGCCTTCACCGGCCGTATCCGCCGCGGCCGGCACCACCATCTGCACGTAGTCACGCGCCTCGCGAACCTGTCCGATCCGAACCTCCTCGACGTACGCCGCCAACAGCGCCAGCGCCGTCAGCGCGGCCGAGCCGATCGCAAACCCCTTCCCCGTCGCCGCCGTCGTGTTCCCAAGCGAGTCCAATGCGTCCGTCCGCTCGCGGACCTCCGGTTTTTGCCCGGTCATTTCCGCGTTGCCGCCCGCGTTGTCGGCGATCGGACCATACGCGTCCGTCGCCAGCGTGAAGCCCAACGTCGCCAGCATCCCTACCGCCGCAAGTCCCACGCCGTAAAGCCCGAGCATGAACACGTCCCCCCCACCCGCAAACGTAAACGCAAGCAGGATCGCGCCGATAATGATCGCCAGCGACGCCCACGTGCTCTTCATGCCCTCGGCGACACCAGCGATGATCACCGTCGCGGCGCCCGTCTCCGCCTGTTTCGCGATCGCACGCGTCGGCTTGAAGTCATAGCTCGTGTAATACTCCGTCGACTTCCCGATCAGCCACCCCGCCGCCAGACCCACGACGACCGCCGACCCGATCCCGACCCAGCTCACACCCTCGATGCCCCCCAACAACGTCTTGCAAATCCCATACGTCGCCAGAACGATCACGACGCTCGACGCCACAAGACCCCGGTTCAGCGCGGCCATGAGCTGCGCCATCGTCGCGCCTTCTTGCGTCTTGACCACGTTGATACCCGCCCAGATGCTCGCCACGATCCCGATGCCCGCCACGACCATCGGCACCGCCAGAAACGCGATCGCGTCCCGCCCGAGCGTCGCCTCGTGACCCAACGCGTGCGCCGCGGCCACGCCCAGCGCCGCCGTCGCGAGAATCGAACCCGCGTACGATTCGTACAGGTCGGCGCCCATGCCCGCCACGTCACCCACGTTGTCGCCGACATTGTCCGCGATCGCCGCGGGATTCCGCGGATCGTCCTCGGGAATCTCCGCCTCCACCTTGCCGACCAGGTCCGCCCCGACGTCCGCCGCCTTCGTATAGATGCCGCCGCCGACACGCGCGAACAGCGCCTGCGTGCTCGCCCCCATACCGAACGTCAGCATCACCACCGTGATCTCATGCAGCGGCATCTCCGTGAACTGATAGAGCCCGCAGAACCAGAACGTAATGTCGATGAGCCCGAACCCCACCACCACCAGCCCCATCACCGCACCCGCCCGAAACGCCACGCGCAACCCGCGGTTGAGCCCCACGCGCGCCCCCGCCGTCGTGCGATGCGCAGCGATCGTCGCCGTCCGCATGCCGAAGTAGCCGCACAGCCCGCTGAAAAATCCCCCCGTCAGAAACGCCCATGGAACAAGCCAGTGCTGAACCCGAAGCCACCACGCCATGACATTCAACAGCAGGCACAACACGACGAACACCACCGCCACCACGCGATACTGCCGCATCAGGTACGCCATCGCACCCTCGCGCACGTAGCCCGCGATCCGGATCATGTCCTCATCGCCCTCGTCCGACGCACGCACCTCCAGGTAGTATTTCCGAGCCATCACGAGCGCGATGACCCCGCAAAGCGGCGCCAACAGCCACAACGGCGGAATGCCCGGACGTTCCGAGCCCGCCGCCGCGTCCCCGCTCGATGCCTCGGGCCCGGCCTCCAGCACCGCCGTTTCGCCGGCCTGCACAGCCGCCGACGCCGTGTGAATCCCCACGGCAAACCATGCCGTCAGCGCCACCAGAATGAGTAGTCCTCTTGCGTTCAACGTGTCGTCTCCTTGTCGAACCCGCCACCTGACGCGGGGGTACTTGCGTACGAAAGCGCCATGCCGCCGCCGGGACCTGCCCACGCCGCGGCACAAAACCGTAGCATAACTAACTGAGAATACAGCACTTAACGATCCGAACCCGGTCCGCTCGCGCCGTGCGGACCGGCCGGCACGCGGGACTATAGCAAATCGCCGCCACCGTGCCAACGCCCACAGACACCGCGCCGCCGGGCCCCAACACCGCACCACCCCGCCCCCCAGCCGCGCACATCCCCCACGCCCGACTGCCGACAGCGACCCCCACGCCCCGCCACGCTCGGTGGCCAGCGCGCCACACGCCGCATAGAATCCGGCCCGGATCACACGCACGCGCGCCGGGCACGCTCACCCCCGGGCTGGCCGGCCGTTGCCGGCGGACCGCGCATACGCACGGTGCGAAGACAACGCGTACAGCGTCGCCGACCCGGATGCAACACATGACCGTCACCACAACACCGCTCGACCCGCAGACCCCACAACGGAACCACGCCACGGAGGCCCTGATGGACGAGGAGCACGACGCCATGTTCGCGCGGTTGCGAACCCTGATCCGCGATGTCCCCGACTTCCCCAAGCCCGGCATCGTCTTCAAGGACATCACCCCCCTCCTTCGAGACCCGGCCGCGCTCTCGCTCGCGGTCGAGTACCTCGCCCAGCCGTTTCGCGGCATCCCCATCGACGCCGTCGCCGGCGCCGAATCCCGAGGCTTCATCTTCGCCATGGCCGTCGCCGACAAGCTCTCCGCCGGTTTCGTCCCGATCCGCAAGCCCGGTCGGCTGCCATGCGCCACCACGTCGCACGATTACGAACTCGAATACGGCACCGACCGGCTCGAGATCCACGCCGACGCGTTCAAGCCCGCCGACCGCGTCTTGCTCGTCGACGACCTGCTCGCCACCGGCGGCACCATGGCCGCGTGCTGCCGCCTCGTCGAATCGCTCGGCGCCACCATCGTCGGCGTCGCGGTGCTCCTGGAACTGACCCATCTTGGTGGCCGCACGCGCATCGGCGACCAACCGATTCATTCCATCCTCAAGTACGGCGCGCCGTAACCCCGCGCCGGACGCGCCGTGCGCCCACCGGATCATGGACCGAGCACCCGACACGTGACCCGAAACACCAAGCGAAACCTCAAGCTCGCGATCGTCGGCGGCGCCTGCGCCGCCGGCATCGCGCTCGTCGTTTGCGAACCACTCATCCGACCCGCCGACCTCCCCGACGCGATGAGCCCCGCCGCACCGCAGCGCTGCATCGCGATCTTTCTCGTCTGCGTCGCGCTCTGGTTCACCAACCTCATCCCGCTCGCCGCCACGGGGCTGCTCGCCCTCGCCTTGCTCCCCCTATTGGGCGTCCTCCCCGAGCGACAGGCGTTCGCGCTCTTCGGCAATGACGCCGTGTTCTTCATGCTCGGCGTCTTCCTGCTCGCCGCCGCCACCATCGCCACCGGGCTCTCGAAGCGCATGACCCTCCTCGCGCTCCACCGCTTCGACGCGAGCCCGAGCCGACTCGTAACCGGCGTCACCATCTCCGCCGCCGCGCTCGCCATGTGCATGCCCGCCCACGCCGTCGCCGCCATGATCTATCCCATCCTCGTCGAGGTCGTCGACGCGCTCGGCCTCAAACGCGGCGCCCGCTACGCCAAGAAGCTCTTCCTCGCGCTCGCCTGGGGCGCCATCGTCGGCGGCGTCGGCACGCTCCTCGGCGGCGCGCGGGCACCGCTCGCGCTCGGCCTGCTCCACGACGCATACCCCGACGAACGCATCGGCTTCGTCGGCTGGATGATCGCCGCGCTCCCCGTCGTGCTCATCATGATCGTCGTCGCCGTACTCGCGCTCCGCTTCCGCATCCCCAACGACATCGACGACATCAAACCCGCCACCAACATGCTCCGCGCCCGCGTCCGGCGACTCGGACCCATGTCCGGTGCCGAGCGACGACTCACGCTCCTCGGCATCGCCACCATCGCCGCATGGATCACGACCTCATGGCACGGCGTCGGGCTCGCCGTCGTCGGCGTCGTCGCCGCAAGCCTCTTGTTCGTCTTCCGCATCGTCGACTGGAGGTCGCTGCAGGGCTATGTCAACTGGGGCGTGCTCATCATGTACGGCGGTGCGATCGCACTCGGCAAGGCACTCGCCCAAACCCACGCCCTCGAATGGGTCGCCCGCCAGGTCGTCGGACCCACCATGCCCGCATTCGCCGTCGTCGTGCTCATGTCCATCATGGCCCTCGTCCTTACCGAATGCATCAGCAACGCCGCCGCCGTCGCCGTCTTGCTCCCCATCGGCTTCTCCCTCGGCGACATGACCGGCGTAAGCCCCACCATGATGACACTCGCCGTAACCATCCCGGCCGGCCTGGCGTTTCTGCTCCCCATCAGCACGCCCCCCAACGCCATCAGCTTCGCGGCCGGACACTACAGCGTCCGCGAGGTCCTCCAGCTCGGCTGGCCCATGAGCGTCGCCTCGCTCATCGTGCTGCTCGGCGTCATGGCCGTCTGGTGGCACCTGGTCTTGAACATAAACGCATGGTGAAACCCGACCCGGAACACGAATACACGAGGACGCATCGCATGACACACGAACGCATCACGACACCTTGTGACACCGAGCAACCCATGGTACCACCGCGTCAGGACTACAAACGCGGGACGACGCCTGGGCGAACAAACCACCGCGGGGTAACGCCATGACCCAAGGCTTCACCATCTGGTTGACCGGACTCGCCGGTTCCGGCAAATCCACCATCGGGGCGGGCACCGCCGATGCGCTCCGCGCCAGGGGACGCGCCGTCGAAGTCCTCGATTCCGGCAGGATTCGCGCACGCATCAACCGCAGCCTCGGCTTCAGCCACGACGAGATCGAAGCCAACGCGCTCCGCCTCGCCTATGAGTGCCAACTGCTCAACCGTAACGGTGTCATCGCCATCGTCTCCGCCGTATCCCCCTACCGCGCGATCCGAGACCGCGTACGAACCGAGATCGAGCGCTTCGTCGAACTCTACTGCCGCTGTCCGATGGAAGTCCTCATGAAACGCCACGCCAGCGACCTCTTCCAACGCGCGCAACGCGGCGAAGTCCAGCACGTAGCCGGCATCAACGCACCCTACGAAGAACCCCTCGCACCCGAGATCCTCATCAACACCGACCAGCTCACCGTCGAGGACGCCGTCAACCACGTCGTCGCCACGCTCGAAGTCCTCAACCTCATCGATCCCGTCGAATCCGCCTCCTACACCCCCGAGGAAGAGGCCATCATCCGACAACGCCTCCAAGACCTCGGATACCTTTGAACCGCGGCATCGCTCGCGAACCCCAGCGCGGCACCGATTTCCCTTGTCGCACCGTTTCCCGTGCGGCACCGTTTCCCGTGCGGCACCGGTTCCCCGTGTGGCACTGGTTCCCGTGCGGCACCGGTTTCCAACCGGTGCGTTGCGCGCCGGGTGGCGCGCGTGCCCCATCGCTTCATCGGCGAGCGACGCGAACACGCCCCTGCCGGGTGCCCCGCCTCCTTCCCGCGGTGGGGCACCCATGATCGTCAGCCGAGCCCGCCACCTCGCCCCCGACCTCATCGTTTCCCCGTGTCGATCATCGCAGCCGCCATATCGAGCCGACATCGGCCACCCATGAACCGCCGCCCGCCGCGTCCCGCCCTGGTTGACACCCCCCCACCGATCTGATCTACTAAGCATCGGCCGAACGCGTTTCTTGTCTGACCGCGTCATCGCGTCCCGCTGCCACCTCGCAAGATACGTGACGCACGGGTTTAGACGAGGCAATGGAACACGAAACAGATCAGCCAATCATGCGATCCGCGCCTCGCGCGACGTAGCGCGGGCGCGTGCGCATCACGACCTTGCTGGAGGGTGGACATGACAACACGCACGCGACCCCAAGCGCATCCGTTTTCCTGGAACACCTGCTGGTGGAGCGTCGCCGCCTGCGGCGTCACCGTCGCGTTGGCCGCCGCACCGGCCGACGCGCAGTTCTCCACAGGGTTTGAGGCCCCGACCTACGCAGGGTCCGCCGCCGGCATCGAGCTCAACGGGCAGGATGGCTTCTTCAACCCGGTCCCCGACGCCAGCATCTCCGCGCTCGTCTACACCTACGCCGGCAACGCACTCGGCCTCCCGAACAACCCGGCCGGCGGCGGCGAACAGTTCGTCGGCGCTACCGGACCTGGCGGCGGTATGTTCGCTCGCTCGCAACGCGAGATTCCCTACGGCGACGGCACCGGCGTCTGGACCGCGTCGTTCGACATCGCCGCCACGTTCACAGGCGCGCTCCCCTCCGCCCAGAACGTCGGGAGTTTCTCGTCGCAGCTCTTCCCCGACGAGGCCACGTTCATCGCCCTCGCGCGCTGGGCCGACCCCGCAGCCGCGAGCGCATGGAACGCCGACTACGTCTGGTTTGACGCCGGCGGCGCGCAGCTCATCGAATCCGTCGCCGACCCCGCGTTCCAGAACCTCCAGACCGACCACTGGTACCGCTGGTCCACGACCTTCAACCTCGACACGAATCAGATCCTCCAAGTGTCAATCACCGACCTGACCACCGGCGACACGGCCACGAACAACCCCGTCGATCGCTATCTCGTCGGCGGCGCCGCCGGCGCGCCCCCGCCCACCGGCTTTCGCTTCTTCGCCGGATCCGCCAACGTCCCCGGCAACACGCTCGCGTTCGACAACCTCGACGTCACCGGCGAGGTGCTCGAGCCCGGCGACTTCGACGGTGACGGCGATGTCGACCTCGACGACCTCGCGGCGTTCCGCGCGTGCTACACCGGCCCCGGCGGCGGACCCGTCGGCCCCGAGTGCACCCCGGGAGATTTCGACGGCGACGGCGACATCGACCTCGATGATTATCTCGCGCTCCGCGAAGCGTTTTCGCCGTAA
>JBHHVO010000145.1:0-7929 GCA_046754365.1 Phycisphaerae bacterium
CAGTCTCCGCCTCCGTCGTCGAACACGTCGGCGGCGTCGGCTTGTACGCGGCGCGCGGTTTCCTCCTTGAGCTCCTTCTGCAGCGCGATGATGTCTTGGAGCATCGAGACGGCCTCCTGATAGCCTTCCCATTGTAGCATGTTGGCCAGGACCGCGCGCATGCGGGTGAGGATGTCCGCCTGGTGCGGGTCGATGCGCCGTGCCTGCTCGGGCGATGGGCGCCGCGCGAGCCTTCGTAGGGCATCGCCCGCCGCCGGGAGATCCCGTCGGGCCAGGCGCGTCAGTGGTGTGACCACGCGATCGCGAATCCGGGCCCGGACATCGGGCGTGTCGAGGCGGTTGATGTGCAGCTCGGTGAGTAGTTGCGCGAACTGTTGCCGGACGACGTTGACGGAACTTGCGATGGTTCGCTGGCGGCGCTCGAGGGGGGCCATGGCGCCACGGAGCTTTGCGGCGTCGCCGGGCGGTAGGGCGTGTCCGGTCGTCGCGGTGTGGCCGCGTCCGGGTTCGCCCGCGTCGTCGGTGCCGGTTGGCCCGGTCGCTTGGGCGAGGCGATCGAGTAGGGTCAAGAGCCGGCCACGGAGGCGCTCCTGTCGATCGACGAGCCGCTCGAAATCCATACGGTATTCCTGCTCTCGCCGCGCGAACTCGGCGCGCAGCTCGCCGCGCGACACGATGCGGATCATGCGCTCGGGGGATTGGGCGACGTTGGGCCCGGAGACATCGTCGAAATCCGCGGCCCTGGCGAGGAGGGTGATCCGGTGTCCGGCGGACGCCGACGCAGCGGCGACTGGCCATGACAGATGTGTCGCAAAGGTCGTGGCACCGGGCGCGAACGTCGGGAGCGCGATCGCGCCGCCGCGCGCGGCGTCGTCGGGGGGTTCGTGGCGATCCGCGTCGGTGGGCTCGTCCGACGTATCGTCGGATGGCGTCGCGCGGCCGCGCACGTCGTAGACCAGTTCCGCGGTCGCGAGTCCGAACGTGTCGGTGAGCTCGAGCTCGATCGGCAAAACGGCGTCGCGCGTCACCATGTCGCCGACACCCGGGAGCACGATGCGTATACGCGGCGGCTCATCCGGGACGACACGGACGGAGAAGCGTAGCGGGTGCTTGTTCGCCATGCCGACGGGATCGATGAGCGCGAAGTGGTAGGTGTGGGTCTCGGTGGGTAGGACGGTGGCCGTGCAACGGTGGCCGATGAGTGGCGGCGCGTCGTCGTGCGGCGCGCAGGTTGCGTCGGTGAGCGCGTCATCGCCGGCCATGAGCGTCGCACGGGTGATCGGTTGGTTGGTGTCGATGTGGATGGTGACGGTGGTGCCGGGCAGCACCTGCGCGGCGCGGTGTCCGTCTGCAAGGGTGTAGGGCTCGATGTGCGTGTAGCGGGGCGGGGCGACGTGGATTTGCGTGCGGATGATGCGCGGTCTGTCGACGAGGCGCACGTTGAACGTCGGCGTCCGGTCGTCGCCGCCTTCGAGGTGGAACGTGAAGTCCTCGCGCGCGTTTCGGATGGTGTGCCGGAAGCCGTCGGTTCCGACGGCGATCATCATGTCCCGTCCGCGACGGCCCGACACGGTTTCGTAGATAATCTCAACACCGCGCGGCACGACGCCGCGTGCACGCGCACGGATCTCCAGGTCGTCTCCGCGCGCGCCGATCAAGGCGTCGCCGTCGGCGTCGACGATGAGCTGCGTGCGCTGCGGCCACGCGACGTCGCGCAAGAGGACGTTGCGTGAAAACCAGACCGCGACGACGTCGGGCGCGGCCGCGAGCGCTACGGCGCAGACCACGAGCGCCGCACCGAGCGCGATGCCCGCTCGGCGCGCGGGTCGGTGGTCGAGCACGGTGGTGAAATCGATGTCGGCGGCTGCGCGTCGGGCGCGCCGGACGACGGATGCCGCGAGCTCGGGCGAGTTGGACGCGCGGGGGCCAATTTGTCCGGTGGAGAACCGCACGGCCGAGATGAGCACGGAAGCGAGTCGCGGGTGCCGGCGCTCGACGAGCCGTGCGACCGCGTCGGTGCCGATCGGGACCCGCATCGGGCCGATAACACGGCGCCAGAGCAGCGTGCCGGCGGCGGCGGCGAGCAGGGCCAAGAGCGTCGCCCGCGTGTTCCAGCGCAAGCGCACGGCGTAATCCAGCGCCGCCTGCGCGGTACACGCGGCCAAGAGGAACCCAACGACCTGCGCCGTGCCGTCGAGGAGCACGAAGCCGCGCAGCCTGACGGCTACGGCGCGAAGCCGGTCGATCACCGACGCATCGAGTTCCGGCGGCGCTGGGTTTGTGTCGATGGTTGGTCGGTCTTGCATGGGCGACACCGGAGTCCGGGCCGGTTCACGACCCGGCATGGGCACCTGCGCGGTTCACGCGCGTGGCTAGAGCAAGCGGTTCCCTTTGCGCAGGCCCCATTCGAGCACGAGCAGCGACACGAGCACGGTCAGGATAACGGCATTGTCCCAGAGCGGCATCGGGCGCGACTTGACGGTTGTCTCCTCGTGGCGGTCGGGGATCAAGTCGGGCAGGTGCCGCGCCTCGTCGACGTCAAGATACCGTCCACCGGCGGACTGCCGGGCGAGCGTCACGAGCGACGCGCGATCCATCTGGGGCCTGATGATTTCGATATTCGGCCTGGCCACGCGGATGTCGCGCGTGACGTCCGGCGTGCCGGCGCCGTCGGCGCCGGGCACTGTCATCGTGATACGGTACACACCGGTTCGGTCGGGCACGAAGCGGCCCTCGAACCAGCCGGGGCGGTCGTTTTGCGCGCGGAGCGTCAGGGGTCGCGGTTCGCCGTCGACCGTATAGCGGGCGGTGAGCCTATCGCGGTGGAGCGGCTCGTAGCGGTCGTTCAGGGCGCGGGCGGTCACGGTAACGGCTTCGCCGATGGCATAGTGGTCGCTATCGGTACGGAGCAGGCCGCGTTTCGTACCGCCGAGGCGTTTGCCCTCGGCAAGGTAGCGAAGCCATTGCACCCAAAAACGGTCGAAGACGCGTTCGCCGTGGGCCCGCCATCGCCACGTCGCGTCGAACGCGAGGAATCCGGTCCGGCCGGCGCCGGCGAACTGTACTGCGGCGAGGACGTGGCCGCCGAACGCGTTGCGCATACGCGGGTCTCCATGCCGCATGAGCACGGTCGCGACGGGCTTTTCTCGCCGTACGGGGTAGTGCCAGTAGATGTCACCGATGTTGCGCCAGGCGGGGGCTGTTGCGCCGGTGGGATCGGCGAGCCGGAGGATGGGGTGGCCGTGTGCGGCCTGTGGGATCTCGACCGGTGCGGGGCTGGTTTGATAGTGTCCGAGCGTGTTGAGGATGAGATCCGCCTCCGGGTCGAGCGTCACGGGCAGGAGGTTGGTGAGGCGTTTGAGGGCGGTGTCGCGCATGAGCGCCGGTGTGTGCGCCCGCGCGGCGGTCATGAGGAGCCCGCCGCCGTAGTCGGTGACGAATCGGTCGATCAGCTCGCACCAGGGCTGGTCGAGCTCCCGACGGTCGACGTCCATGAGCACGATGACGTCGTATTCGAAGAGCTCGTGAGGTGTTCGCGGGAGGTGATCGATGATCGTGTTGCCGTCGCGGACGGCGGCGTAATCGGCGGACTGGAGCCAGCAGCTTACGTCAAAGGTCCTGTCGCGCTCCAGCAGCCGCGAGAGGAATCGGTAGTCCCATCCCGGCGCGCCGGCGACGAGCAGCACGCGCATGCGTGCGTCGATGACGCTGACGGTGATGTGTTTAGCGTTGTCGTCGGCGACGGATTCGAAGTCCCGTACGGGCGTGGCGACGTGGTAGACGAAGCGACCCGCCGTCGTCGGCCGCACGTGGAACGTGATGTCTTTCGTCGTTGCGTCCGCTCCGATTTCCACCGTCTTGGTGTCCACGACGGTAGTCGGTCCGTCGTCGCCGACCGCGTTTCGCCGCAGTTCGACGCGGACGCGCTCGCCGGCCATGCCCTGCGCCGCGAGCCGCACGGACACGGCGAACGGGTCCTGCTTGAAGACACGCTGCGGTGCGGCGAGTTCGGCGATGCGAAGGTTGCGCGGGGCGGCCGGGTCTCCTACGCCGACGGTGTAGACGGGGATGTGTCGCTCGCGCGCGTACTGGGCGACGCTATCCGCGGATCCGCCCTGGTTGAAGCCGCCGTCGCTGATGACGACGACGCCTGCGATTGGTGCGGTCGCGAGCGACTCGACGGCGCGTCTCAGGGATCGTTCGATGTTGGTAGCGCTGCCTCGTGCACCGAAGTCGAGGGGTACATCGGCGGCGCTGATGACGGCGGACGCCGCGTTCGGGTGTGCGGTGTCATCGGCGGGTATTTCGTGTGCTGCGCGAACGGTCGCCGCGAAGCGGAGCTCGTCACTGAAGGTGTAGAGCTTGACGCGGTTGTTCTCGGCGAGCGCGTGGAGGAAGCGTCGGTCGGCGGCGCCGAGGATGTGGCGGACGATCGAAGCCCGCGTTGTCGGCGGGAGGTCATCGGTATCGAGCGCGGCCTTGACGCGATCGGCCGTGGTTGCGTCGCGGTACGTGTCGGCCAGGCCCATGCTGGCGGAGTCATCCAGGAGCACGAGCGTGTAGGAGTCGATCCATCGCCGGATATAGCGGACGCGGACGGGTTCGAGCCAGATCGCGGCGAGTGTCAGGATGACGACACATCGAATCGCGGCCAACACCATCCGCAGGCGCAGCGTGGCACCGATACGTCCTTCGCGGCGGTACATCCATACGACCGCCCAGCACAGCGCGACGACCAGCGCCAGCCCCGCCACGGCCCACGGTCCTTCGGGCCACGCATCGAACTCGTATGCGAACTCCGTGGCGTCCCGCGCCATGGACGCAAGTGACGGTAGGTGTAGGAGCGGCTCAAACGGTTGCATCGGTCTCCGTCCGTCACCGCGACGCAAGCGCCGCGCGGGTCATCTTCCGTCAGCGTCTTCTGCCACACCACCACGCCGTGGCCTGCTCGAGCATGAGCACGCACGCGGCGGCGAGCAGGCACACCCGCCAAAGCTCCGTTCGTGCCTCGGTCGCGTGGTCGGCCGGATCGGCGGCGCCGGTGATGTAGTCGAACGGGAGTTCGGTGAGCGCCTGGCGGAGCGCGGTTTCGTCGGCGCCGGTCAGGTCGCTCTCAGCCGGGTCGCAGTTGGCCGCGACGAGCCGCACGACCTCGCCGCCGTCGCGCCGACGCAGGACGAACTGGTAAAGCCCGCTGCGTTCGGTGTGTTCCCACCGGATGGCGAGGGCGGCGCCGGCGTCGCTGCCGGCCTGGACGCCCGATGAGACGCCGCCCGCCGCGCGGCCGCCGGACTGCGCGGCGCCGACCGGCACGGCGGTGACCGCTACCTCGCGTTCCTCCGGGAAACCGGGTGTGCGGACGATGGCGCCCAGTTCGAACGCGGCGGGATCGATGGGTAGCACGATGGGCTCACCGACCGACACGTCCGCGGCGGCGGACGCGGGCCGGGCGACATGCCGCACCAACTCCAGCATAACCGGTACGAACGTCGGGTGATCGGGCCAGGTGTTCCATGCCTTGTCGGCGGTTGTGGTGACGAGCACGACGCGGCCAAGCCCGAGCGGCCGGTCTACGATCGCGGGATGCTGGAGCCCGTCGTCGAACACGGCGATGACGCGGGCGGGTCGGAGCGGCGTCGTGTCGCGCATGGCCGACGCGCCGGCCACTTCATCGCTAGGACGACCGTCTGCTCCAAGACTTGCGGGGTCCGGTTCTGGTTGTGTGGACGCGGCGGTGCCGAAGTATTCGAAGAACGCGATCTGGGCGACACCCAATGGGTCTCCGTCGCGGCTGATGCCCCGCAAGACCGGGTGGAGGCGATCGACGACCCGCAAGTGCACGGCACCCGGCGACCGGATGATGTCGGTGAGCCGGGCCGGGAGGATGCCTTGTCCGTCGCGGTAGAGCGCGAGGTTGTACAGCTCCGGGTCGACCTGATCGCCGAGGAAGATGATGATGCCGCCGCCGGTTCTCGCGAACCGCTCCAAGGCGTCGACGGCGGGCTCGCTGATGCGATAGACGTTGGCCAGGATGACGACGTGGAACTCGGCGAGGCTCGCGGCGTCGAGCTCCGTTTCGTCCGCGACGACGAGTTCGTTGCCGCTGAAGATGTCGCCCTCGGGGCGCAGCGCCGTCGTGAGCAGCCGCACTTCGTCGGCGAACGCGTCCGCGTCGGGTGCACCGTTGATGACGAGGATGCGCACCGCATCGCTGACGTCGGCGGTGATGTACCGGTGGTTGTCGATGGGGAGCGCGTCGTCCGGGACATCGACGCGGACCCAACTCGGTCCGGATCTGGCCATCGGCGCGTTGAGCTGGACGACGGCCGTCTGCCCCGCGCCGACGCCGTCCATCGACTGCGGCGGCTGCACCGCGTTGTCGACCGTGACGGACACATCGAGGTGGGCGACGGATTGCGCGGCGAAGTTGCCGACCGTGGCGCGGATGCGCGCATCGGTACCGGCTACGAGCGGACCGCCGTCAAACGCGAGCGTCTGCACGGCCAGGTTCGCGGGTTCGGGATCGCCGACGTTGATGAGGGTGAGCTGCAGGCCGCGGTCGCCGTCTTGGGACCACGCGGCGAGCGGCGCGATGACGCTCGATCCGGTGTCGTCGCCACGGACACCGGCGGCGCGGTCGATCCAGTCGTGGCGCTGGAAATCGCTGATGATATAGACGGCGGCGCTGACCGCGTCGCTTTGTTGGAGCAGGTCCACGACGCCGGCCACCACGGCGGACGGGTCGATAGCGCGCTCGGTCGGATGTAGCGCGTCGAGCCTGGCGAGGAGTTGGGCGGTCTGGATGTCGTTGAGGTACGTTCCGGAATCGACGGGTTCATCGATGGCCGACATGCGCGCGATGGTGACCGTGTCGTCGGGCGTGTCACGGCGGATGGTTTCGAGCGATCGCCGCACGACGCGTTTCGCGCGATCGAACGGCGTGCCCGACTCAGATCGGTATGCCATGCTGAACGAGTCGTCGAGCACGAAGACCCGCTCCGTGGCGACCGAGCCGCTCAACGCCGCGGCCACGCCTTCGGGTTTCACGAACGGCCGGGCGACGAGCAGCGCGATGAGCACGATCGCGGCGCACCGCAGGAGCAAGAGCAGCCATTCCTCCAGGCGCACGCGCCGGCGGTTTCGGCGTTCGGCGTGGATGAGAAACTCGATGGCGGCCCAGCGGATGCGCCGGAACCGGCGTCGCGCGAGCAGGTGAATGAGGATGGGTGCGGCGACGGCGGATGCACCGGCGAAAAACAGCCCCGGCGCGATGAGCGCCGCGAGCATGGTCATGTGCGTGGATGCCGGCGTCACGCCTTGGCCCGTATCAAATGCATGCGTGCCGCGAGGAACCGCGTGAGCGCGACGTCGATCGGATCGGCCGTGCTGAGTAGGGCATAGTCGATGCGGTGGTCGAGGCATGCTCTGCGAACACGGCGCAGGAACGCTTGCAGGGTCGCGAGATAGGTCCCCCGGAGGGACTGCGGGTCGGTGAGAATCTCGACGTCCGGGTGTTCCATGCCCTCAAAGAGGGTGCGATCCATGAACGGAAACTCGAGCTCATCGTGGTCGAGAATATGCAGCATGATGACGTCGTGCCGTCCATACCGAAACCGCTGGAGCCCGTCGACGGCGGCGTCCACGTCGGTGAGCAGGTCGGACAGGATCACGACCATGCCGCGGCGCGGGATGCGTCCGGCGAGCTCGTGGAACGGGAGCTTGAGGTCGGTCGGGTTGCGCGGGGTGCTGGTCTCCATAAGCGACGTAAGGGCCTCGAGCGACGCGCGGCTGCTCGTGACGGGCGCCTGTGCGCGCACCGCGGTGTCAAAGAGTGTGAGCCCGACGGCGTCGCCGTGCGCGACGACGAGATGCGCGAGCGACGCCGCGACCGTGGCCGCGTACGCCCACTTGGTCATGCGGTCCGCGTCG
>JBHHVO010000146.1:0-7906 GCA_046754365.1 Phycisphaerae bacterium
GTCGCGTCTTCGACGCGTGTTCGACGCGCGGCTGCGCGATGCCGGCTTCGACCGGGTGGCGGTCGACCGGCCACTGGGTATCTGGCGGTTGGTGCGTCCGCGGGAAGACGCGGGACCGGCGGGCGCCGATCATCCGTGATACGGCGCGGGGTATGCCGATGGCGTCGTGAGAGGTCGCGGGACGTACGTGTGCGTGATCGCTGGATACGTCCGGCACGGGGGCCGGACGCTACGCGCGTCCCCGGATGTCACGACGCGTGATCTGGGAGTCATGTCGGCGAACGGAAGCAAACGGTGTGGGGGGTGTCGGCCGGCTGTGCGGGTGCGTGATCGCGGTAGGCGTCGGCCCGGGCGCGCCGACGCAACCGGTCGGTGCGTCGTCGGGCTTGCCGCACGGGCGGCGCCGCTGTAGCGTGCGATCGCGCCGCAGGCGGTCACGCGGACCGATGACTCGGCGGGTGGATTACTCGATATATCGATCACGCGGCGGGCCCATGGCCGGGCGTGTGGATTCGGGTGGGTTTGCATGGCGCGGGGCGTTGATGACGTCATGGACGCGGTGATTTGCGGTATCGATCCGGGCCTCGGGACGACGGGGTACGCTGTCGTGTGCGGGGATGGCCGGACCATGCGTGTTCTCGATGCCGGCGCGTGTCGTTTCGACCGTAACTTGCCGCTGCCGGAGCGGCTCGTCCAGATCGAGCGGGACCTCGATGCCGTGTTCGCGGAGCAGCGACCGACCGTCGTGGCGGTCGAGGAGCTCTACGCCCACTACAAGCACCCCCGGACGGCGGTCCGCATGGCCCACGCCCGCGGCGTGATCCTGGCCACGGCCGCGCGGGCGGGGATGGAGGTTCGCAGCTATGCCGCCACGCAGGTCAAGCGATACCTGACCGGCAGCGGGCGGGCGACCAAGGCGCAGATGCAGCGGGCGATCCAGCACACGCTCGGTCTGGACCACGTGCCCGAGCCCGAGGACATGGCCGACGCGCTCGCGATCGCGCTGTGCTGCGACGCCGACTTGCGGCGCCGCGACGTCGTCGTGGAGGTGTCCGGATGATCGTCCGCCTTACGGGGAACCTGATCGACGTCGCCGACGACTCGGTCGTCATGGAACGCGACGGCGTGGCCCGCGAGGTGCTGGTGCCGCGGTTCTCGGTCGCGGAGCTGGCCGCCTGCCGCGGCATGGAGGTCACGCTCCATACCGTCGAGTTCCTCGAGGGGAATCAGGCGTCGGGCAACCTCGTCCCGCGGCTCGTCGGCTTTGCCCATCCGGAAGACAAGCTGTTCTTTCTTCGGTTTGTCGAGGTCCGCGGCATCGGCGCGCGCAAGGCGCTCAAGGCGCTGACCGAACCCGTGCGGCGAATTGCGTCCTGGATCGAGACCTCAGATGCCAAGGGATTGGCACAGTTGCCGGGCATCGGCGCCCGGGCGGCCGAGCTCATCATCGCGTCGCTCAAGGGCAAGCTGACCGACCTCGCGCTCCCGGGCGCGGTCGACGCACCGACGCCGACGGCATCGCTCACGGACGCCCAGCGCGACGCGGTGGAAGTGCTTGTCGCGTGGGGTGATGCGCGGGCCGACGCACACCGTTGGCTCGAGCGCGCGGCCCAACTCCACCCGGACATCGACGCGCCGGACGAATGGGTCCGCGCGTCATACCGCGTCAAAACCGGTGTGGAGGGGTAGCGCGCTGTCACGCATCCGCTGACGCGTGCGCGGAGCCGAGACCGTGTCTCGACCGGCAAGAGGCCGGACCCACACCGGTCCGTGGCCGCGACAGCCGTCGCCCGCGGCTACCGCGGTGGTCGTCCGTCGAGCAGCGTCGCCTCCGGGTCCGTCGGGACGCGCTTGTACTTCGCGATCAACCTTCGGATGCGCGGCTGGTTCGGGTCGAGTTCGAGCGACAGATGCCAGTGCTCCAGCGCCAGGGCTCGGAGCTCATGACGCGACCGCCGCCGGGTGGACGTCGTACCGGCGGACCGCGCGGCGGTCGTGGTGGGCGCGGTGTCCGCCGACGCGTGGCGTTCGGGCGATGTGTTGCTCGCCAGGGCCGTGTGGCGCAGCGCGGCCGTGTCGCCTTGGCGCGCCGCGCTCCCATCCGTCGCCGTCGCGTTCCCGCTCGCCGCCGCGGCGCCGGCGGATCGGTCGGCGAGCCAGCGCAACATGTAGATGGACCCGAGTCCCGCATGCGCGCGAGGCAGCCGCGGATCACACCCCAGCGCGGCCTTGTAGTTCCACTCCGCTTCCTCGTAATCCGTCATGCGAAACAGACAGTACCCGAGCGCTTCATACCCGGCCGCGAGGTTCCGGTCGATCACGACGGCCTGGCGCAGGACTTCGCGTGCGATCTTGAGGCGGTCCTGGTTCATGTAGGTGTGGGCGAGGTTCACGAGCACGAGCGGCTGGCGGCTGTCCCGTTCGAGGGCCGCCTTATACGCGTTGATGGCCTGATAGTACTTGTGCTGTGCATCGTATGCGACGCCGAGGTTGACGTATGCATGCGGTCTGTCGGGGTCGATGTCGACGGCCGCGTGGAAGCGTTCGACGGCCTGGCTGTAATCGCCGAGCTGCTGGTAACACACGCCGAGGTTCAACTGCGCGTCAAAATCCAACGGGCGCAGGTCCACGGCGTGCAGGTACGCCTGGACCGCGTCCTTAAGCCGGTGCATGAAGTGGTAGAGCTGGGCGAGGTTGAGCGTATCGTCGAAGGATCGTGGGTCGCGGCGCAGCGCGCCGGCGAAACACGCGACCGCCTGGTCGTATTCGCCCATGCGGCGATAGATCACGCCCATTCTCGAATGGGCCACCGCGAGCTGCGGATCCAGCGCGGCCGCCTGTTGAAACTCGACGAGCGCGGCCTCGAGGTCATCCGCTTCGAGCAGGGTGTTGCCAATCTGAACGCGGCGTGCGGCCTGCCAGTGTTTGATGCGCGTACAGTGGATCGGGGCCGCGACCACGAGCAACCAGGAGACCATCGCGGTCCATCGGAATACGCGCCCGTCGCTTCTCAACACGCAGCCCTCGCTGTTGTCGATCCGCGTCGCGCCCGTCTCCGTTCGAACCGGGCACGACCCCCGTCCATGGCAGACCGGTGCATGATACGCCGGTGCCACAGCGATGCCAGGGCCGCGCGCGGGCCGGAGCGGGCGCCCGTGCCCCGAGCCCGACGCGGCGCCGGCGGCGCGGTTTGCATTTCCCGGGCGTGTGCCTACGATGCGGCGGCCATCGGACCGGTGGCCGCGGGGATCCACCCAGGCAGGATCGAACTCGATGCCCGAGCGATGTTTGTTGGCGATACCGGTATTCAACGAAGCGCGGCACCTGGACCGCGTACTCGATTCGGCCCGGCGGTATGCCGGCGATATCCTGGTCATCGACGACGGCTCGACCGACCGTACGCCGGCGCTGCTGGCGCGGCGGGACGACGTCGAGGTCCGCACGCACGCGGAGAACCGAGGCTACGGGCACAGCGTGCGCTGCGCGTTTTCCCATGCACTGCGGTATGGCTACGACTGGCTCATCACGATGGACTCTGACGAGCAGCACGAGGCGGCCTCCATTCCGAGGTTCCTCGAAACGGCCCGCCGCGACCATCCGGATGTCATCAGCGGGACGCGCTATCCGAACGGCCACGCGGCCGGCGGCCCGGCACCGGCGGACCGCCGCGCGATCAATCGCCGGATCACGGCGCTCATCAACCAGCGGCTCGGGCTCGGGATCACCGACGCGTTTTGCGGCTTCAAGGCGTATCGCGTCGCCGCGCTCCAGGCGCTGCGCATCACCGTGCCGGGTTATGCCATGCCGATGGAGTTCTGGGTCCAGGCCGCCGCGGCCCGGCTGCGGATCGTCGAGCTCGCCGTGCCCCTCATCTACAACGACCCGACGCGCCACTTCGGTGGATGGCTCGACGACCCGGCCGCGCGCATGGCGCATTACCGCGAGGTGTTTGACACGGCGCTCGCCGCCGTCACCGACACCGCCGAGGCACACCCGCGGCACGCGCCGACGTGCCTGCCGTGCCGGTAGCGTCGGCGGTGCGGGCGTCACCGACACGGTCCAGCGGTCGACCACCGGCGCCGGTCGGCGTGGGTGAGCCCATCGCGAACGAGTTCGATGTGCCGCCTCCCCCGTACCGGTCGACGGCACAGTCCCAGTGCCTGGCCGAGCGCACGCGATGATCGCCACGGGCGTCCCCGCGCTGAACCACCGATGCCGATGTGCGACGAGCTCGCGGCGGTGGGCCGGAAGCGCCTCCGAGCGCATCGGCCTGCGCGGGTTCTCGTGCACGTCGGCGCGGGCGTCGCCGCGCGCCATGCCGCGTGGCGCGGTAACATGACGGCATGCTGGATTTTCGACGGATCAACACACCGAGCCGCCACGGCGACACGCTCGTATTGCCCGAGCCGCGGGGTCTCGTGGCCGCCGTCCGCGCGAACGGCCAGGCGCTTGGCCGGTGCGACGTGCCGCTGCTCGACGAGACGCTCGCCGCGTGGCGGCGGCGCACGCGCGAGCAGGTCGCCGGCACGGACGACGCGCCCGTCATCGTCGTCGGGCACCAGCCGGCGTTCATCCACCCCGGTGTATGGGCCAAGCACATCGTCGCGGTCCGTCTGGCCGAGGCGCTCGGCGGCGTCGCGGTGAATCTCATCGTCGACTGCGACGCGCCGAAGACCACGACCGTCGCGGTGCCGTACATACGCGATGCCACGCCTGGGGTTCGGGCCGTTCCGTTTGCCGCGCTACCACCCGGCGGTGCGTACGAGCAGATCGCGCGGCAGGGATCGGACGAACTCGCGGCGTTTCAAGCGAACGTGCGCGACGCGATGGCGGAACGGTTCGACGCGTCGCAGATGCCGGCGTTCCACGACGCGTTGCGCAACGCCGCGGATGCCGGCGACTGGGTCGATCAGGCCGTGGTCGCGCGCCAGGCGGTGGAGGCGCGGTTCGGTGTCGCGATGCGCGAGCGCCGCGTGAGTCGGCTGTCGTGCAGCCCGCTTCTCGTGGACATGCTGCTCGGCGCCGACCGCTTTTCGGCGTGTTACAACCGGGCGCTCGACGCATACCGTGAAGCGCAGCGCCTCCGCGGTACGCGCCATCCGATGCCCGACCTGGTCCGGGGCGACCGGCGGTGGGAGGTCCCGGTGTGGGCGTATCAGGCGACCGGGCCGCGGCGGCGCGTGTTTGTCGAGCGATCCGGCGACACGGCGCGGCTCTTCGCCGACACGCTCGAGATCGGGCAGTTAGACCCCGCGTTGGCGGCGACATCCGCAGCGGCTGCGAACTGGGACGGCGTGGCACGCGGCTGGCGGCTGCGTCCGCGTGCGCTGACGCTGACGATCTGGGCCCGGCTCCTGCTCGCGGACCTGTTCGTCCACGGTATCGGCGGTGCCAAGTACGACCGCATTGCGGACCGGATCATCGCGGACTACTACCGCGTCACGCCGCCCGACATGGCTTGCGTCTCGGCTACGCTTACGCTCGGACTCCCCCACCGGCCGGCCACCGCGGAAACGGTCCGCATCGCGCGACACGCGCTCCGCGATCTGCAATACAACCCGCAGCGCCACGTGCCGGACCACCCCGATCTCGTGCCGCTGTTGCGACGTCGCGCCGCGGCGGTCGCGCAATCCCAGGCGCTGCGCCGCGAGTGCCCCGGCGACCGACAGCGCCGCCGGGCCGCGTTCTTAGACATCCGCGACGCGAACGCCGCGATGCTGGCCGCTCGACCGGAACTGCTCACGACGCGCCGGGCCGCGCTGGACCGGAGCATCCGCGACCTGGCGGCGGCGCGCATCGCGGCCGGGCGGGAGTACTTCTTTGGCTTGTTCACGCACGACCGGCTCCAAGTGCTGTTCGACGCCCTTCCGAACAAGCGCGACTTTCGGGTATGATGGACGGCCGGCGCCCGGGTGCAGGGCGGCTGCGACGGACCCATCGGTGATGCCCGGTCGTGGCGTACGTCCTGTGGCGGCGTTCCCCGGGCCCCCGCGTGCCGGAACGTGCGGCGCGTCTTGCGTGGCCGCGGGCACGCAAGCCGGTTCGGGAACCCTGTAGGGGCCACGGCCAGGAACACGGTGAGGGAGTACGCGATGAGTGACGACACGACCGGCGGTAAGCTGCACATCGACGGTGACTGGAAGGCGGAGGCCGCGCGGGAGAAGGAACGGCGGGCCGCGCGCGCGCCCGAGGAGCAACGCACCAAGCCCGCCGCGCCCGGCGAACCCGGGTTCCTCGACATCCTCAACATGCTCGGCATGCAGGCGATGATCGGCCTGGGCGGCTACCAGGGGCCGTCCGGAGAGCGGATGCCGCCCAACCCGGCGCTCGCGAAGCATCACATCGATCTTCTCGAGGTCCTCGAAAAGAAGACGGCGGGCAACCTGACCGACGACGAAACCAAGACACTCAACACGTTGCTGTACGAGCTCCGCATGCAATACGTTCAGGCCGTCAGCGGCCCGATGTCCGGCGCCGGACCGGTCTCCGGCGGCGGCGCCGCGCCCGCGGGCAAGGCGCCGACCGGGCCGGCAGCATCCTGAGACGCCAAGTTGATCATCCCGATCCGCACGGAATCCCCGATCCGCCGCAAGCCTGTCGTCAACTACTGGCTCATCGGGGTCAACGTGTTCCTGTTCGTCGTGCTGCACGAGCGGTTCGGCGGCGCGTGGGTCGCGGCGCTCAAGCTCCGGTATCTCAGCCTGTATGCCGATCAACCGGCCCTGCACCAGTTCTTCACGTATCAGTTCCTGCACGGTGACGTGTGGCACCTGCTCGGCAACATGCTCTTCCTTTGGGTCTTCGGGAACAGCGTGAATGCCAAGATGGGCCACTTCGCGTACCTGTTGTTCTACCTCGCCGGCGGGGTCTTCGCGGCATGGGGATACGCGGCCGTGAATCCGAGTCCGATCCCGCTCATCGGCGCGTCGGGCGCCATCGCGGCGATCACGACCGCGTATCTCGTCCTGTTTCCCCGAAGCCGCGTCACCGTCATGGTGTGGTTCTTCTTCTTCATCCACTTCTTCGAGTGGCCCGCGATGATGATCATCGGTCTCAAGATCATCCTCTGGGACAACGTCGTCGCGCCGTCGCTCGGCGGCGGCGGCAGCATGGTCGCCTATGGAGCGCACATCGCGGGGTACATCTTCGGGTTCGGTGCGGCCCTTACCATGTTGCTCATCCGCGCCGTGCCGCGCGATCAATTCGACATCTTGGCCATCTGGAAGCGGTGGCACCGGCGACGCGAGATCGCGCTGGTTTCCGGAGACGGACCGCCGACGCCGGGCCGCGCGAGCCGCCCACCCACCGCCGGAGAGATCCGCGCCGCATCGGAAGAGCAGGATGCGCACGACGCGCGCCTCGACGCGACCTCGGCGCTGCGGGCACGAATCGCGGCATGCATCGAGCGCGGCGACACCGCCGCGGCCGCCGCGTTGTACGAGCAACTCGTCGCCCTGGACCCACAGCAATGCCTTTCCGAACGCGCGCAGTTGGAGGTCGCCCGGGCGTTTTACGCGTCGGGTCGGTTCCCGCAGGCCGCCGCCGCGTTCTCGCGCTGTCTTGCATGCTACACGCGCGTCCCCGACGCCGCAGATATTCGGCTCCTGCTCGGTATCATCTATGCCCGCGACCTGGGCCAATACGAACTCGCCGAGCAACACCTCACGCAATCCCTCGGCGACTTGACCGATGGACACCGCCGCGCACAGTGCGACCGCTGGCTAGGGGAAGTTCGCGCGGCCTTGGGCCGGCCGGAGCCGGAGCCGGGACATTCATGAACCCCTACGTGCATCGATCAACGCCTCACAGCGTGTACCAACAGGGACAGCGTGTACCAACAGGGAGCGCGATGCCCCCGCCGAGCCACCCGGGAGCGCGACGCCCCCGCCGAGCCACCCGGGAGCGC
>JBHHVO010000147.1:0-7889 GCA_046754365.1 Phycisphaerae bacterium
ACTTCGCGGCCCAGCTCCTCTGGGACGTCCGGCGCTTCGCCGGCCTCGCGGAACAATCCGACGACATCACGATCGTTGTCGTACGCTGCTTGTGACGGCGACCCCCGGGACGCGAGGCTCGGTAGGGCAAGGGCGCCCGCCGAGCCGGGGAGGCGAGGCTCCCGCCAGACCATTCGGGACGGGGATGGGTCAGGGATCGGGGGTCAAGGCCAGGGGTTGGGGATCGGGGGTCAGGGGCGGCGGTCGGTTGGGTTTGGCGTGTCGCGCCCGTTGTGCACGGCGGTGATAACGCTGTGGATGCCGCCTCGGATGCTCCAGGTGGACTTGACGATCATCCACTTGGGGTCGAGACACGCGACGAGGTCGTTTAGGATCACGTTGGTTACATCCTCGTAGAAGATGCCTTCGGACCTGTAGGTCTGGAGGTAGCGTTTCAGGCTTTTGAGTTCGACGCACAATTTGGCCGCGATGTAGCGGATGTCGAGCCGTGCAAAGTCGGGCTGGCCGGTGTTGGGGCAAACGCTCGTGAACTCGTGGACGTGGTGCTCGATGCAGTAGTCACGCCCGGGGTGGGGATTCACGAATGTCTCGAGGATACCGGCATCGGGCATGACGTTGTTACTCCGCGGCAGCCGCAGGCGCAGCCCCGGAAAACAGCCAAAGCTGCCGCGCCCCGGCGGGGGCTGTGTCCCCGATCGCGCGCGTGGGCGGCGTCACGCGTCGTCGGCGGCGATCCTGAGCGGCCGCTACGAACGCGTCGAGGTCCTGGAAATCCCAGACGCCGCGGTCAATCGAGCGTCCGCTGTCGCAGCGTACTCGAGCGCCGTAGCGGTCGATGAGATGCCTGGTGGCGAAGCGGTCGCACATGGATTCCTTCTGGCGCGGATTGCGCCGGCTCCGTTTGACGAGGAGATGGTAGAGCTCGTGCATGAAGACGAACAGGACAAGCTCGTAGCCGGTGCGAAGCTCGATCGTGTATACGGGCCTGTACCAACATCGGCCGACCGCGCGGGCGCGGGCGATGTTGGTGCCCATACGGTAGGGGAAGACGACGTGGCGCCCGAGATTCACGAAGATCCTGCCGTCATTGTAGTAGCAGCGTCCGGAGAAGTCGGCCCCGCGGCTGTAGCGTATGCGTAGCGTGACGCGTCCGGTCGCCCACCCGTCCATTCCGGCGAGACACATCGCACGCAGGCGCGTGTTCGACAGGTCGGTCGTGTTGTTGAAGTCGAGCGTCGCCATGCGCATGGGTTCCGCGTCGGCGCCGATCACCAAGACGGCATATGGTGGGATTGAAACAGAAGCCGGCGCGGGAGGCAAGACGGCGGCCGCGCAGGACGCGCGCGTGGGGCGCACGGACCGGCGCGTAGACATGCGACTGGGTGTCCGATTGGAGCCGGTTGAACACCGCGTGGCCCGCGCTTTCGGCCCGTGTTGTCACCGACGAGATGCCGGTGGCGCCGCTGCGGTTGGGACTTTTTCGACACGCTGATGGAGGTCATCCAGGCGCCGCGTGGGGGCGCTTGCGCGGTGGGGTCTGTGCGGGGGCGGTCGGCCGCGGGGCTATTGTCGCGGGTGGAACTGGCGGTGCACGCGTCGGAGGTGGTCTTCGTCGACGTGTGTGTAGATTTGCGTGGTGGCGACGTCGGCGTGACCGAGGAGCTCCTGAACGATGCGGAGGTCGGCGCCGCCAGTGAGCAGGTGTGTCGCAAAGCAATGTCGGAGGGTATGTGGCGACATTCCGGTCGTGACGCCGGCCGCGTCGGCATACTTGCGAATGAGGCGCCAGATGTTCGTGCGGTCGAGCGGTCGTCCCGTGCGGGAAAGGAACAGCGCCTTGGTGTGCCGATCGCCGAGGAGGCGCGGCCGGAGATGTTCGAGATAGTCTCGGACCGCGTCGATGGCGTATTGGCCTAGTGGGATGATGCGTTCCTTGCGTCCCTTGCCCATGCAGCGGACATAGCCGAGGTCGAGGTTGACCTGCTCGACGGGGACGCCGGATGCCTCGCTGACGCGCATGCCGGTGGCATAGAGCACCTCAAGCAGCGCCTTGTCGCGAACGTAGTATTCCTCGGTGGGATCGGGGGCGTTGAGCAGCGCCTGGACCTGGTCATACCGGACGGCCTTGGGGATGGTCCGCCACCGCCCGGGTGACTCGATGAGTGTGGCGACGTCGCGCCGGAGGTTGCGCTCGGCAAAGAGAAACCGGAGGAACATCTTGATCGCCGCGAGGTGCCGCGCGATCGACGAGATCGCGAGCCCGCGTGCTTGGAGCCGCATGAGATGCTGCTGCACGTCTTTCATGGAGATGTCGCGCGGTGCGACATCCATGTCGACGAGATGATCCCAGAAGTCGGCGAGGTCGCGCTGGTATGCGGACACGGTTGCGCCGGCCAAGCCGCACTCAATGAACAAATGGTCGAGGAACCGCTTGACGAGCGGCGACGGCGGTCGCGCGGCGGGCTTTCGGAGGGGTTCGACGAGCATCGGCGTATCCGTTCAACGCGCATATGGACGGCGCCTGAGCCGTCACATGACGCCGGAGCCTCACGCAGCCACACCACCTGCGTGAACGTAATTAAACGCCATTCTAGGAAGATCAGGTGGCGTCGTCAATGTTTTCGGCGAGATCATGGGTTGGGCCCCGCGTACGTGCGGCAGGTGGAGGAATATCGGACGCGCGTCGGCGTTGGGGCGGGGCGCGATCCACGGCGGGGCGGGCGCGAGCGGCGGTGGTGAGGGTGTCTGTCGGCTCCCCGGCCGGGTTGTCTGCCGGCGTTCAGACGGATATCATCAGTGATGTCGTGCTTTTATCGCCACTCGTCGACGAGCCCCGCCCCCGTCCGTTGCCGGCTGGTGGCGGGGCGGGCGGGCAGGCGTCCGAGGCTGCCCCGTTGCGGGCTTGCGGTGTCGGGTTCGCGGCAAAAGACGCGTTGTACATGTTTATATGGTGTTTCTTGGGTGGCGGTTCATGGAGATGCGCATTCGGGGTCGAGGCCGCAGGGAGGGCAGGCGGGCCACGCCGTCCGTTCGAGGTTCATCCACGTGGAGCCATAGACGGGCGGAAGCGATGTTTACAGTAGCGGCGCGTATCAAGACAGTATGAACATGATCCTTATGAGACTGATCATGGTGAGCATAACGTGTATGGAATATAAAAGGAGGCGGGCGACATGCGAAGCGGTATGGAAGGTGTCGTTGGTAGCGCTTGCATGACATCGGCGGCAACCTGGATCGGCGTGTTGATATGTGTCGGTCCTGTCGCGGCGGACGTTGTCTACAGCCTGGATGACGGTACGTCGGAGACGTCGGTGATTGTCGTGGCGGGTTCCGAGCCTCGCCCGACGTTGTGGCTTAACGCGTTCGACGCGGAACCAGGCGGGGAAGTGATTACGACAATTTCCGTGACGTGGGGGCGCAGCGAGGGTGGTGGCAGCGGCGTGCCGGTACATGCACCGACGACGGTTCTGCTGTATGAGGACGATCCGAGCGACGACGGCGACCCGCGGACCTCGACGCTGCTCGTGTCACAGGTGCTCGACAACGGCGCGCCGCCGGAGTCGATCGATACCGGTGTGTTCCTCGACGTTGCGATTCCGCCGACGGCGGTGAGCGGGACGTTTTTTGTCGCGGCGCTGTATCCCGACCCGGGGGAGGGTTTTCCGGCGCCGGTGGATACGACGGATCCGGACTGGCCCGGGCGGTCGTGGGTATTCAGCAGCGCCGAGGACGCGGTGAACGTCGTGAACCTGGGATCGCCGGTCAACTTCGGCGGGTTGATCGAGAATCCCCCGTTCAATCTGCCGGGTAACTGGCTGTTGCGCGCTTCGGGCGTGCCGGCGCACGGCGATGCCGACGGCGACGGCGACGTGGATTTATTGGATTACGGCGCGTACGCCGCGTGCATGACCGGCCCGGAGAACGGCCCCCCGGCGTCGGGGTGCGCGACGTTCGATTTCGACGGTGACACCGACGTGGACATGGCCGACTTCGCGGCGTTTGAGTTGGCGTTTCACGGGCCATGATGGTGGAGGCGGGGGAGGCGTAGGTCGGCGGTGGTGATGTAGCGTGCGCCCTCCGTAGCGGCTGACCGCGTGCGTGTTTAGCGTCTGGCATCCGCCCCGCTGGCGGCCATGGAACTTCGAGGGCGTCTCGGCCGCCGACGTCCGCCACGGGGGGCGGACGCTACATGGTAGGTGCGGTGCGGAATCCAAAGACCCGCTAAAGGGACCCCCCTGAGGCGGTGGGCCGCGGGGCGTGTGGTCCGCAAAGCGGACCCTACGATCTCCTACCGTCCAACCCGCGGCATGGGCGACAGAGCGGTCGGGTTTCGGCGCCATCTGCCGCCCTTGCCGGGGCTCTTGTCACATGCACTACATCGATCCCAGGGCTTACGCCCTGGGCTATTCACTATCGCCCCTCCGGGGCTTGGTGCCACAATCGATGGGCACACTCCGTTGGTCGCGTTGCGCACCACCCCGTTGACGTTGTCACCGGTCGGATAGATCATAGCTGCGGTGGCGGCGTGTTGCGATGGGGCGCGGGGGTCGTCACGGTATCGGGTGTCGTCGTCGTCTCGGGAGTCATGCGTGGACATTTTGAAGAAGCTGTTGGAGGCTGTTCCCAAGTTTCTGCCTGCATTGGGAACGGGTGCGGTTGTCACGGTCGTGCTGTGGTTTGCGCATTGGGTGCTGTTACGGCGTCGGAAACACATCGGGCAAAAGGGCAAGGTTCCGCGGCAGGCCGTGATGATTGTGTTGGTGCTCGGCGGCATCGTGTGCGTCGTGCTCGCGCTGCCGATGCAGGGCGCGACGCGCGGGCAGCTGCTGAGCCTGGTCGGTGTTGTGTCGACAGCGGTGATTGCGCTGTCGTCGACGACGTTTGTGGCGAACGCGATGGCGAGCCTCATGCTCCGGGGCGTGGATAACTTTCGCCCCGGCGACTTCGTCCGCGTAGGGGATCACTTCGGCCGGGTTACGGAACGCGGCCTGTTTCGCACGGAGATTCAAACCGAAGACCGGGACCTGACGACGATTCCGAATCTACACCTCGTGTCGCACCCGCTCACGGTGGTGCGGGCGTCCGGCACGATCGTCTCGGCGAAGCTGTCGTTGGGGTATGATGTGGCGCACGCGCGTGTGCGGCCGCTGCTTGAGGAGGCGGCGGAGCGGGCCGGACTACAGAACCCGTTCGTTCGGATCGTGGAGCTGGGGGACTTTTCGGTGACGTACCGCGTGGCCGGGTTCCTGGCGGAAACCAAGCAACTGTTGACGACGCGTTCGAAGTTGCGGGAGTGGGTGCTGGACACACTGCATGGCGCAGATGTGGAGATCGTGTCGCCGGGCTTTGTGAACCAGCGTCGCCTGCCGCTGGACGTTCCCGTTGTGCCGGCGAGCGTACATGTTCGGTCGCCTCGCCGCGCCCGTGATGAGGAACAGGCGCCGGAGGGGTTGATCTTCGACAAGGCCGATGAAGCACAGAAGATCGAGCAGCTCCGCGCTCGGCGTAGCGAACTCGTTGCGGAGATCAAGGAGCTCGAGGCGCGTCTGGCCGAGGGCGACGAGCGTGAACGCACGCGGCTGACGTATTCGCTCGAGCACAAGCGAAGTTACGCAGACTTCGTGGAATCGGAACTCACCGCCGCAGAAAAGCGCAAGGCCGAGGACGAATGAACAGGCGGGTGTTGCGGGAAGTGTTTTGCGCGGGGTGATTCCACTGCCTGAAGGCCGGCCCCACACAACATTCCACCGGTTGAGAACCGGTACCACGCAGGGGCCGGTTCGCGTCCCCCACCGCTGACGTGATGGGGCACCCGCCGGTTCCTTACGGGCGCGGTTCGGAACGGGGCGCGGTTCGGATCGGACTAGGAACGCACACCACAACGTGTGACCGGGCACTGGGTTAGGACCGGGGTGGCGGCGAGTCGTGCGCGCCACAGGCGCTCATATGCAAGGGCCGTTCGCGGCCAACTGAGGCGTCTCGCGTACGCAAACGCCCCGTCCGTCATGGATCGGCGTTTGTCTTCGTGCGCCGCGAAGTAGGCGACGCGGTCGGCGAGTTGCCCGGCTCCGCCTACGGCCACGAGGTACGGGCTGAAGCGTTCGCCACAGACGTAGTCGCGTTTGAGCTGGTGATCGTAAGCGGCCAGGACGAGGCGTCGCCTGGCCATGGCCTCATGGATCGCCATGCGCCCGTCAACAAACGCGAAGCACGCGTCGACGAATCGATCCTGTGCGGCGGGTATGCGCCCGTGGAAGAAGACAGGGAGGGATTCGCGTGTTACGACCGCGCGGAGCTCCGCTCCGAGCGATCCGTCGCCGTAGACATCCAGCGTGAAGGCATTACGGTAGGGGTTGTGCATATCGCTGTCGCGATTGCACATCGCACCGTAGGGGTTGCTCAACTCATGGTAGGGGTCCCGCATGGCGCGGTAGGGATTCGCCGTGAGTTGATCGCCGGGGCGGTGGTGCGCGGTACGTGGGTCGCTGTGCGTCGGTGCGGCGTCGTGCGACGATGTGGACAGGGCCGGCACACGGGGGCCGGGGGTTTCGGGCCAATGGCGTGTGGTGTGGTTGAGGATGCGTACGGCGTCGATGTAGGTCCGGATCCCGGTGTCCGGTTCGAGTCGTCCTATGTATACGGCGGACCGCGGGGGTGGCTCGGGTATCTCGGGGAGCGCGTCGGCCTCGGGGTTGAGGCCCTGATCCACGCAGAGGTCCGGCTCGACGTGAAGCCACCGTGCGATGAACGCGCCATCGTGTATGACGCCGGCGCAATGGTGCAGCGACCATCGTGCGCGGATCCGCTCCGACGCGGGCACGGGGAACTTCAGCGACATGCCGTGGCGTGTGAGGAAGAGCTTGCGTCGATCGACGATGCGGCCAAGCATGCGTCGCACGTACTCGAGCATGTGGGTGTTGCTGACGTGCACGACGTCGGCTCGCGTGAGCAGATGGCGGTGGCGGAGGAACCAGAGGCGGCAGCGCGCGGGTGAGCGGGACGCGGGAAAGCGGTGGATCGAGACGCCGTCGCGCACGTCGCGCGGCGCGAGCTGGCCGGTCGTGTCGCCGGCGATGACGCGGACGGTGTGGCCCATCGCGACAAGCGCCTTGGCTAGCTCGTGCATGTATCGCTCGACGCCACCGACGTGCGGCCAGTAGCGGTGGGCGACGCAGGTGATGTTCATGGGTTGGTCGCCTCGGCGCGCGGCAGGGGTTCTCGATCGGCTACGATGGGATGGGACTGCGCCCGGCATGTGGACACGATGCCGTGTTGCGGAGCACTTACGGGGACGCCGCCCTGCGTCGACGTGGCCGGCGAGATGGCATGCGTACGCGACGCGCTTGCCGAGACCGGGGCGACGCTTGCACGTTTTGTCACGGCCATGACGTTCGGGTCGACGAGGCCCGGGGTCATGGCGATGTCGGTGCGCGCGGCCACGACGTTGTCGACGAAGCGGGCGACATCCGGCATGAGGTAGTCGTGGAACACGATGAGTCCTCCCGGCGCGACGAGCGGCGACCAATCCTCGAAGTCGGTGCGGACGCCGTCGTAGGCGTGGTCGGCGTCGATGAGGAGCATCCGAATCCGGCGGCCCCGGTACGCGTGGACGGCGTCGGTGGTCAGGCCCTTGAGGATGTCGATGTGTTCGGCGAGCCCGGCGCGGCGGATGCGCCGCTTGAACTCGGGCAGGGTTGTGTCGCCGAACTTGCTGATGGAGGGGTAGCGCCCGCCGTCTTCGCGGGTGCCCTCAAACGTGTCCACGGCATGGACACGGCCTTCGCCGGTGACCACGCATGCGGTGGCGAGGTAGCAGGTCGTGAGGCCGATCCACGACCCCAGTTCAACGATGTCGCCCGGAACGGGTGCGGTCGCCGCCATGCGGTAGA
>JBHHVO010000148.1:0-7872 GCA_046754365.1 Phycisphaerae bacterium
CTTGCGGCCGTACTCCCCAGGCGGCGCACTTATCACTTTTGCTTCGGCACGATCGATGTCAGAACCTCTCGTACCTAGTGCGCATCGTTTACGGCGTGGACTACCAGGGTATCTAATCCTGTTTGCTCCCCACGCTTTCGCGTCTCAGCGTCAGGACAGGCCCAGTGACCCGCTTTCGCCTCCGGCGTTCCAACCGATATCTACGCATTTCACCGCTCCACCGGTCGTTCCAGTCACCCCTACCTGCCTCAAGAATGATGGTTTGCCGGGCCATTCCCCGGTTGAGCCGAGGGCTTTCACCCGACACCTACCACTCCGCCTACACGCGCTTTAAGCCCAGTAATTCCGAACAACGCTCGCACCCTCCGTATTACCGCGGCTGCTGGCACGGAGTTAGCCGGTGCTTCCTTTGGGGCTGGTCGACATTCCTCACCCCTGACAGCAGTTTACATCCCGAGGGACTTCTTCCTGCACGCGGCGTCGCTCCCTCAGACTTGCGTCCATTGGGGAATATTCGTTGCTGCAGCCACCCGTAGGTGTCCGGACAGTGTCTCAGTTCCGATGTGCCGGTACACGCTCTCACGCCCGGTACCCGTCGTAGCCTTGGTAGGCCGTTACCCCACCAACAAGCTGATAGGACATGAACCGCTCCCAGACCGCCGGAGCATTTGCCCGCTGCACCATGCGGTGCTACGGGGTCATCAGGTATTAGCGGCACTTTCGCTAAAGGGTCCAAAGGACCCGCCGTTATCCCTGTGTCCGGGGTACGTTATCCATGTATTCCTCACCCGTCCGCCACTAACTTCCTTTCAGGTTACCCATCCAGGAGTCCGTTCGACTTGCATGCCTTAACCACGCCGCCAGCGTTCGTTCTGAGCCAGGATCAAACTCTTCAGTTGAAGCTCATTCTCCCATCGCCGCGGATCGCAAAACCCGCAGCGCGGATGTTCGAATGCATGTGGCTTTCCATCTCGGCGTTCGTGAGAGTGAAAGCCGCCGGTCCGATGGACAGACCGACAAACACCGATGGTCCGCACAACGCCGGCCCAAACAACACGACCGGCAGCGGGCGAACCTTCCGAACCCCACCGCCTCATGAAACGCCGGCGGTCGGGTACGTCACATTCCCACGACGACAAACCTGTTCACTTGTCAAAGAGCACCCGGCCGGGCATCGCTGACCCCCGGGCGGGCCGCGTAACCTACCACACCGGCGCCGGCTGTCAACCCACAATCCCCAGCAATTCTCGGCGGGTTTTCCCGTCCCGGATCACCCCCGGCCCGGGCACCCGCGGGTGCGACCACACCGGTTGCGTGCGGGGACGCTCACGCGCCAGGCGAACGGCGTGCGCCGGCCCCCGCCGGCTGCGTAAGCAGCGTGTGTCGCACAGGCGGTCGGCCCCACCGGCGCCCATGACATACGGCTTAGAACGAAAAACAGCATTGGTACTGTATTTCTGCGCGGATTCCGGCCCAACGCGCTTCGTGGCGGGATGGGTCGGCACACCGGTCTCTCGCGTTCCGGGCCGTGCATCCACCGGTACCCGGATTCCGTCCAGACGGGGGATCTTGAAGCCAGGGGACGCGCATCGCGGCGACGTGCGGTTTTCCTGCGATGGATGTGGCCTCGCGGCGTGTCGCGGTCACTGCTCCGGCGGGCGGTCCGGTTCGACATCCCGCCGGGGCGGGGATTCGGGTGGCGGTTCGTCGGCATCTCGACCGCTCGCGGGCACGTCGATGAATCCGGTGTCTGGCCCGGCATGTGTGTCAAAGGCGTCGGCGACGTGCGACACCATCACGTGTCGCTTGAGCGCATCGGCGAGGCGTCGTGTGACGCCGGCCCGCACGGCGGGCACGAGCAGGAGGAAGCCGCACAGGTCGGTGATGACGCCCGGCGTGATGAGGACCGCGCCCGCGAGGAGGATGAGCGCACCGTCAACGAGCGTGGTGGTCGGGGGGATACCGTTGGCCAGGTCGGTCTGGATGCGGCGGAGCGTCTTGATGCCCTCCCGGCGCGCGAGTTTCGCGCCGACGACGCCCGTCACGAGAACCAGGGCGATCGTCGCGGGCCAACTGGACCACGCGGCGATGCGGACGAGGAGCATCAACTCAACGACGGGCACGACGGTGAACAGGATGATGAGATAGAAGACCACGGGTGAGGTTTCAGCATTGAGGCAACTGCGCCGACGCGCCGGGCCGCGACATCACGAGGGAAACAGCGTATCGCGTCGCGCCGGTAGCGTCCACGACATACATGCAAACCGGCGGTCGTGCTCGACCGATAAAACAGGCGGTCATGGCGCCATCGACGGCACGAGACACGGCACCGCCGAACGATCTGTCGGCCCGGACGCGGCACGCGCGGGGGACGCGGCGCAGCGCCACGGCGGCGCCGCGCGGTACGGTCGGGGCGGTAGGCGGCGATGCGGCGATGCCGTGGGCGCGTCCACGGACGACGCGCGACACGACGACGACGCTCTGGGACCGGATATGGATGGCGTTGTGTGTGGCGAGTCTCGCGTGGTATCTCGTGCATTCCGAGGCGGTCTCCGCGTTTCTGGACGAGGTCCAGCGTCTGTCCGGGAAGCTGTAGCGGCGGCGCCGTCCCGCCGGCACGGGGCGCCCTCGCGGTGACACGCGGCTGACGGTTCGCGCGGTCGTCGTGTGGTGTGTTCGCGTGGTGACCGACGCCGAACCGCGTGGGTTGGTGCGTGTTGGTGCATGGGTTTCAGGGTGCATTTCGGCGCGAAAGCGAACCAAGATGTGTGATGTCTGACGTAGCCGGGCTGGTGGCGATCGGTGTTGTGTGGTGCATGGGCTTGCGCGTCGGGTACGTGTTGGTCACCGGCTGCGGGGTGGCCGAACCCGCTGCGCGGTGGTCGCTCGCGTGCATGGTCCCGACGGCGGGGCTGGTGTTTTCCGTGCACGTGGTCGCGGCGGCGTCGATGGTGTCGGGGGACGGTTGGCTGGCGCCGTGGGCGGTGTGCGCGACGTTTGCGATCGTGTGTGCGGCGTGCTGGGGCGTTGTCGGTCGGCGGGTTCCTGACGGCGCCGCTGGGCGTGGGGCCGGTTTGCGGCTGGGTGTGTGGTGGGTTCCGGTGTGTGTGGTGGGTGGGATGTATGGGGTATTCCTGCTTGACGCGATGACGGGGTACCCGAGCGGCTACGATGCGCTGCACTACCACCTGCCGTCGGCGGTGCGGTGGATGCAGGAGCGGGCGATTCGGATGGTGCCGGGTGTGGCGTTCACTGCGTTTCCCGAGAACGGCATGATCGTTCCGTGCCTGCTCGCGTTCAGCAAGTGGGAACGGCTGATGCAGCTCGCGCACGTGCCGACGGGTTTGGCGATGGGCGTGACGGTGTTCGCGCTGGTCCGCGCGTTGGGTGTCAAGCCGCCCGGAGCGGCCGTGGGGTCGTGCGTGGCGCTGAGCATACCGATGGTCGTGTTTCAGAGCTTCGACGGTTACATCGACTTGTACGCGGGCGCGGCGTGGCTTGCCGCGCTGCTGGGCGTGATGCTCGCGACGCGCGCCGCGGACGCGCGGAGTCGTCAGCGGCTGCTCGTGCTGGCCGGGCTGGCGGCGGGCGTCGCGTTGGGCGCCAAGACGACGTACCTGGTGATGACGGCGATGTTGATGGTGATGGTGGCGGGTGGTGCGTGGCTTGGGCCCGGGCGATCACGGTGTTTGTCCGCGACGCCGGTGCGTCACGTGCTGGTGTTCGGACTCGCCGCCGGGGTGTGTTCGTGTTTCTGGTTTGTCCGGGCGGCGCGGGCGACCGGGAACCCGGTGTACCCGATCGAGGTGCAGGTTGCCGGGCATGTCGTGTTCCCGAGCGACATTGATGTGAGCGCATGGTACCCGGACCGCAGTGTGGCGCGGCGGGTATCGCGATGGTGGGATTATCCGTGGCGCGAGTCGAAGCACTCCGGTGGCGGACCGAATCCGGGGTATCCGTACAGCCGGAACAACGGTCTCGGCGCCGCGTATGCGGCGCTCGTGCCGGTGGGGCTGGTCGCGGTGGCGGTGGGTGGCTTGCCCGGCGGGCGGCGGCGCGAGGAACAACGGTGGCGTGTTGTGTGCGTCGTGGTGGCCGTGTGCGGGATCGTGCTCGTGCTGACCGTGTTTCGGGAGATGCTTCGTTTCGCGTTGGGCCCGGTGCTGGTCGGCGTGCCGGTGGCCGCGGTGCTCGCCGACCGCCTGATCGATCGGTTCCCGCGGTGCATGCTGGTGACATCGACGTGCGCGCTGGTGGTCACGGCGGCGGTGGCGTCAGTGGTTCCGGCGCGGCGATTCCTCGGACGGGTCCGCGACGGGCGATGGGATCGTGTGTGGGCCTACCAGTTGCCGCCGCTTGTCGACGACCTGCCACCCGGCGCACGCGTGCTGAACCTGAGCGAACCGGACCGGTGTTATCCACTGTTGGGTCGAGAGCTTGAGCACGACGTGATTTCGCCGGCGCACTGGCGTGTCCTGCTGAGGGGCGAGACGATGACCGGCGCCGCGTTGTATGAACACGCGATCGACTACATCTATGTGCAAGCGCCGTGGCCCCAGGATTGGCCGGCGGACCTGCCGGTCGAGAAGATTTACGACGACACCGAAACGCGCGCCCTGGCCACGACGCGGCCCGCCCGGGTGTACCGGGTGATGCCCCCGCGGCCGGCCGCCGCCGCCGCGCCCGATACCAGGACGGCGTCGGCTCACGACCCCAGCGCCGGGTGATGCGCGGTGCCCGGGCAGCATCGCCCGCCGCCGGCCCGGGCGGGACGCCGCACGCATCACGGACCGTTCCGCAGCCGTGAGTCGGCTCGCACGCGTAGACGCGCGCTTGGCCCAGCCCCACCGATCACGTACGCGGAGCTTGGCCGTACCCGCGCATTCGTAAGATCTTGTCACGTCATCTCATGACGGGCTTGACGCCCTCCGACTGGTGTAGTAGGATACCTCCGACGCTTGTAGTAGATCCGGCGGGCGTGGTGGGGCCGACGGCTCGTGTCGGGCCGAGCCGGCTCGGGACGCAACGATGGCTGAACGTACATACGAACTTGGTTCCGCGGAGCTCGAAGTGCTCAAGGCGCTTTGGGACCTGGGCCCGTCCACGGTGCGGCAGGTGTTGAACCGGTTGCACGCGCAGGGGCGCGGTGTCGCGTACACGACGGTGTTGACGTTCCTGACGCGTCTGGAGCAGAAGGGATTCGTGACGAGCAACAAGTCGGAGCTCGCGTACGTGTACCGGGCGACGGTGACGCGCGAGCGTGTCGGGCGATCCAAGCTCAAGCGTCTGGTTCGGCAGTTGTACGACGGTGCGGCCGGGCCGGTGATCCTGCAGCTCGTGCGGAGCGAACGCTTGAGCCGTGATGAACTCGCCGAACTGCAACGGCTCATTGAACGGCTGGACGCCAGGACGAAGCGCTAGGGTTTTCACCGGAGTAAGGCGGCCAGGAGGCGGCAGGCGTGATGTACTTGGCTTCAGACGCGATCGCGATGCTGTGGCATGGTGCGATGGCCGCCGTGCCGCTGGTGCTGATCGTTGCGGCGGTGTGCCGGTGGTGTCCGTGCCGGCCCGCGACGCGTCATACGCTCTGGCTGTGTGTGCTCCTCTGGTTCGGCGCGGCGCCTGCGCTACAGCGATGGGGACCGCCGGCGGTGTTGCCGGCGTGGCTGGCGGCGAGCGATGCGCCGGTGGACACACCGCAGCCGGTCGCCGACCAAGATCCCGATACGCAGCCCGTCACGCATCGCAGCACGCTCGGGCGTTCGGCTCCGGAACACCGCGACCACCGCAACACGACCGTAACACGCGCCGCAGCGACCCGGGTTCACACACGCGTGCGGCGCACACCAATAGGTCCACAACCCGCCGGCCGAACCTCGTACACGAGCGGCCGGCGTTCGGCGCGCATATCGACCCCGGCCGGACGTTCACCAAACGGAAGCCCCGCGGCGGCGGCGGTACGCGATGGAAACTCGCCGGGTGGGAGCTCATCGGCTGGAGCGTCTCCCGGCTCATCGGCTGGAGCCTCTCCCGTTGGAAGCAGGCGTCCACCTGTTGGGTCGGTTTCGCGAGAAACTGTTACGCAACAAGATGCACGGACGGCGGCGCGACAAGGCGTGACGCCCTCTCTCGAGGCCGCCCCGCGAACGCGTGCCCGTACTGAGCCAGCTGCCGCGGCAAGGCTCGCCCCGGGCAGCGGCTCGGGCGGGCACCGGCGCTACGCGGTGCCGCTCGTACCCGCCGACGCGCAACACGGAACACAGGTCGCGGGGCATGCGAAATCCGATGCGGCGCCGGGGCTCGGCGCGGACCGGCCGGCCATTCCGTTGCGCCGCCGCGCTGCGACCCGTGGGCGCGTCGACGAACGCATTGGGTTGCGTGGCACGGTCGACGAACGTCGGACCGCGTCCACGAACCATGCGCCACCGGGAACGGTGGACCGGCAGATGCGCAAAGCCGGTGACACGCGTGGTGTGGCGTTCGAGAGTACAGCGCAGACGCCATCGCCGGCCACGGCGTCGGTGTCCGATCGTGCTCAAGGGGCGAGCCAGGCGGCTGTTGCGCGCGATGCGGTGCCGGGCGCCACGTGGCAAGCGTGGCTGGCGGGGATGCGCTCGATCCGTGCCGCGGTGGTGCGTCTTCCGTCATTGCCCTCCGGTGTGTGGCTTGGGGGCACGGCGATCGTCGTGCTCGTCGGTGGGTTGCGAACGCTTCGGTTTCGGCGGTGGGTCCTGGCGGGGCGTGTGCCGCCGCGTTCGGTGTTGGCGATGGTGGCGGAGGCGGCGGACGGGCTGGGGCTGCGGCGGGTGCCGGAGACGCTGATGATCGACGCGCGGTCGTCGCCGATGATCTGCTGCGGGCGACGGGCGCGGTTGCTGCTGCCCGTGAAACTCTGGTCGCAGCTCGATCATGCCGGTCGCCGTGCGGTGATCGGACACGAACTCGCCCACGTGAGGCGGCGCGACCATTGGGTCCGCTGGATTGAGATCGTGCTCGCGAGTGTCTACTGGTGGCACCCGCTCATGTGGTGGGTGCGTCGCCGGATCGACGCGGAGGCGGAGCTTTGCTGCGATGCGTGGGTGACGTGGTTGTGGCCGGCGGGTCGGCGGGCGTATGCCGAGGCGCTGCTCACCACAAAGCAATATGTCAACGATCATGAAGTCGCCGTACCCGCCGTGGGTATCGGTGTTACGACGGGGCGAGCCGGGCGTTTTGCCAGGAGAATCACGATGGTCATGACGGAACAAGTGGCACCGCGGATGTCGATGCGGGGCGTTGTGCTGGGGCTCGCACTCGGTGTGATCGGCTGGGTTACGACGCCGGCGTGGTCTTGCCCCGACAAGGACAGGATTACGGTCACGAAGGTCAAGTTGTCCGGGACGGCGCATGCGAAGTGCGTTGTGTGTACGACCTGTCCGCGCTGCTCGGAAGGTGTGACGTGCTCGACATGTGCGAAGTGTGCGGAATGTACCAAGTGCTCGACATGTGCGAAGTGCGCCAAACGAGCGTCGAAGGTCGCCAAGCGGGACAAGGCGCATGAGAAGCATCAACGCAAGGCCAAGCGCGCGAAGAAGGCCAGGCGGGGCAAACGGGCGAAGAAAGCGCGCACGGTGAGGCCGATCGCGTTCCTGCCCCGCGGCGATGTGTTCGTGGTGCCGGAACCCGCGCCGCCAGTGCCGCCCATGCCGCCCGGTCCGGCCCCGACCGCACCGCCGGCGCCGAGTCCGCCCGGTGTGTTCCATGCGCCGGTTACCGCGCCGCTGGCGGCCGGTGTCGCGCCGCCGCCCGCGCCCGACGTGGGTTTCCTGCGACGCTACAGCGACCCCGGGGCGCCGAATCCAGCGCCATTCCCATTCGTGGCCACGTCGGACG
>JBHHVO010000149.1:0-7801 GCA_046754365.1 Phycisphaerae bacterium
GGGGTCCGGACGCTACGCGCTGATAACTGATAACTGACAACGCCCGCGTCCCGAGCGGCTCGGCGGGAGGCTTGCGCTCCCTGGCTCGGCGGGAGGCTTGCGCTCCCTGGCTCGGCGGGAGCCTCGCCCTCCCGTTTTGGTTCGGCGGGAGCCTCGCCCTCCCGTTTTGGTTCGGCGGGTGGCTTGCGCTCCCGGTTCATACGCGCTCTGTGGCGATGGTTTGGATCGGGAGACGTGCGAGCGCGATCGCCAACCAGGGTGTATAGCGGTCGGCGTGCTCGGCGAGGTCTCGCGTGAGGTGGGGGAGTGCGACCCAGGACCACGCGTCGACCTCGTCGGGGTTGGGCTGCGGTGCGGCGTCGAAGCGCCCGGTGAAGACATGATCGTACTCGCGTTCCGTGAGGCCGGTTGCGGCGTCCGTTGCGGTGTAGAGGAAGCTGCCTGCATGGTGGAGCGGCACGTCGAATCCCATCTCGACGGTCAATCGGCGTCGGGCGGTTTGGATGAGGGGTTCATCGGGCTGTGCGTGACTGCAGCACGTGTTGCTCCAGCGCCCGGCGAAGTGATACTTGGTCGCGGCGCGGCGCTGGAGCAGGAGCCGCGCGTGTGCGTCGAAGATGAAGACGGAAAACGCCCTGTGCAGCCGCCCGCCCGCTGCGTGGGCCCGGCGCTTGTCCTCGACGCCGATCGGGCGGTCGTTGTGATCGACGAGGACGACGTGGTGCGTGTCGTGGCTCACGCGGTACGGTCCTTTCCCCGCGTCAGCCGATGCGTCCGTCGCGGTTGATGTCCTCGCCGAAGTGGGTTTCGAGGCGGACGACGAGTTCATTGACGAGCCTCCGCGTGTCCCTGAGCTCGCGCTCGAGGCGCACGACCCGCGCGTCGAGGCTCTCCGCATGGTGTCGCTGGTCGGCAATCTGGCTTTGTTGGATCAAATCCCAAAAGAGTCCCATTGACTAGCTCCTCACGGCGGCGCCGCGCACCGACGCGCGTGGCCCGAGCCAACGCGTGGCACCGGGTTCCCACCGGCGGGGCCCATCGACGGGTGTGGGGCCACGAAGCGCGGCAGGGCGACAGGTGTCGCAGCGGCCCGGTGTCGGCGCATCAGTTGGAAAGTCGTTTCCTCAGGTAGTCGCCGCGGACGGCGCTACGCTGCTCGCCGTTGAGTGCCTCGCCGTGGAGCTTCTGCAGGTGGGCCGGTTGGGTGTGCAGGAACAACTCGTTGAGGGTGCCGACGTCGAACCGGCCAAACCGATCCATGTGGATGCCCATGCGGATCGGCGACAAGAGGGCGATGGTCTCGTCGCTGCCGATCGTGCGGGCATGGCTCAACATGCCGAACGCCCGCCAGATTTTGTCGTCGAGCTGTGCGCTGCGTTCGCGCGAGAGGGCCTCGCGGGCGGTCCGCTCGTACTCGACGATCTTGGGGATGATGCCCTCGCCGAACGAGCGAATGATCTCCTCCTCGCTCTTACCGAGCGTGGTCTGGTTGGATATCTGGTACAAATCGCCTATGGCGTCGGTCCCCTCGCCGTAGAGTCCGCGGACGGCCAATCTCAAGTCTCGTGCCCCGCGCATGACGCGCTCGATCTCCTGCGTGGCCTGCAGGGCCGGCAGGTGGAGCATGACGGACACGCGGATGCCGGTGCCGACGTTGGTGGGACACGCGGTGAGATACCCCAGGCGCTCATCAAACGCGAACTGCAACACGGCGCCGAGGGTATCGTCGATGCCGCTGATCTCGTCCCAGAGCGTATCGAGCGAGAGCCCGCTGCGCAGCGCCTGAATCCGGAGGTGATCTTCCTCGTTGATCATGACCGCGCTCGTCTCGAACGGCGCGACGCAGACACCGCGGCTCCCCTCGGCCGCGGCGTGCTGGCGGCTGATGAGATGACGCTCGACGAGCAACTGCCGGTCCAACTCGTCGGCGGCCTCGATGTCGATGAGTAGCGCATCCTTGCCGACGCTCGTCTCGCAGATTCGATCTGTGATGAGGCGGAAGATCTCGGTCCGTTCCGTTGCGCTCGCTGACGCGAGAAACGCATGCCCGACGAGATTCCTGGCGAGGCGGACGCGCGACGAGATGACGACGTCGGAAAGTCGGCCCGTCCCACGTAGCCACTCCCCGGTCGTACAGGTGAGCTCCTCGATATTCATGCGGATTCGATCGCCCGGATCCGATCGCGCAACCGCGCGGCCTCTTCGTAGTCTTCGTGCGCAACGGCGGCGTCGAGCGAGCGCCTCAGCTTCAAGAGCTCGGTCTGCCTGCGCACCGTTTCGTCGGCCTGCACCGGGACCTTCCCGACATGGTGGGTCGCCCCGTCGTGGGCGCGCTCAATGAGCGGATCCAGGACCGCCTTGAACACGGTGTAATCTTCGGGGCAACCGAGCTGCCCCTTGCTCTGGAACTCCTTGAACGTCATGCCGCACTTCGGGCACGTGATGTTGTCCAAGGCGCTCAGCCCGGTCTTGTGCTTGATGAACTCCTGAAGGATCACGTTGGTCGGCTCGTGCTTCTGCGTCGCGATCAGGTTCTCCTTGATCGCGCAGCCCTCGCAGAGGTGCCGCTCACGTTTCGTCGGGAACGTGTCGGTCACGTGGACCGTCGCACGGGCCTGCTTGCAATGTTGACACACGACCTGCATCACCGGTGGTTCCGCCACGGCGCGAGAAACGCCGCACCGTTTCTTGATTCTACGAACCGAGTACTACATCGTCAATTATACGTCGCTCGCGCCACGGTCGCCGGCCGGCGTGACGCCGATCGTGGCGGGGCCGGGAGATCCGGCCCCCGTCCCGGACGCATGCGCCGATCAGGCCGCCCGCGACCGCAACGACCGTCCCGGGACCGCGAGGTGCCCGCCCGAGAACCCGTCCCGGAGCGATCACGCGCCCCGCCGGCTACGCATCCGCGCCCGCGTCGCCGGCGCGCTCATACGTCGCGACGCACCCGGGCGCCTCCGTCACCGCGACCATCCGTACGCCGGGCCCACACCGCGCTTCGATCGCATCGAAGATGTACCGGGCGACGACCTCCGCCGTCGGGTTCGCGCCCGCGAGCGCGGGGTGGGTGTTCAAATCGGCGTGGTTGAGGTCGGCGAGCACGCCCGCCAACGCGCGCTGGGCGTCATGGAACTCGACGACCATGCCGTCGGCGTTGAGCGTGCCGCGCTCGAAGCGAACCCGAACACGCCAGTCATGCCCGTGCGCCGCCTCGACCGTTCCGTCGCCGTACCGCACGCGATGGATCGCCGAAAACCGCGCCTCGATCGTGACCGTGTACATGCCCCCATCGTACCACCACGCCCGGAACCACCAAGACCCCGACCGACCACACGACCCGGCCGGTGATCCGCGGAACGCGGGGATGCGATGATCGTTGCGGCGTCTGGGGCGGTTTGCTTGTTGATGCCGGTTCGGCGGGTGTTGTCGCGTCGGGGCAGGTTGAGGGTGTGGCGGCGGATTTACGAGAGGCGGTCGGCTGAGTGGCCGGGCCGCTGCCGCCGCGTGTCTTCGTGGAACGTACACGAAGCGGCCGGTGGTGCCGAGTCTCGATTCCCTCAGGTCCGTGGAGATACTGGAGCATGGCTCGGGCGTTGATGGCGTGCAGATCGCTGATGTGGTACCGGCGTTTGGTCGAGGTGCGTTCCTTGGCCGTGCGCGTTGACTTCGCGCATGCGAAGCTTCGCGGCCCCGCCGATGCGGATCGGCAAGCTGAGATCACACGTCCGAGACCCACGTTCCAGCGGTCCAAGGTGCGATTGGCGTGACTACCTGACCGGTGCGAACCGCCGGGTCTTGGTTTGTTTCGACATGCGGCTATGCGGCGCCGTCGTCTTCCGGGCGGTCGGGGTGGCGGGGCGCGATGTCGATCGCGTCGAGTTCGGGTAGGTCGTCGCCGCCGGCTGCGCCGAGTTCGCGGAACCGGCGGACCGACGGCAACACGCGGTGTTCGAGCGACCCGACGGCGCCGTTGTAGGCGTCGACGGCGCCGCTGAGTCGCGTTCCCATCTTGTCGAGATGGGTGACAAACGCCCGGACGCGATCGAAGACGGCAGCGCCGAGCCGGCTGATCTTCTCGGCGTTGTCGGCCATGTGCTGCTGCCGCCAGCCGTACGCCACGGCGCGCAGGAGCGCGATGAGCGTCGTCGGGGACGCGAGCACGACGCGGTGATCCATGGCGTCCTCGATGAGCTTGCGATCGACGTCGAGCGCGGCGCTGAAGAACGACTCTCCGGGCAGGAAGAGCACGACGAATTCCGGCGTGTCGCCGAGCTTGTCCCAGTAGGTGCGACCCGAGAGGTCGCGGACGCGTTCGCGGATGTGCGCCGCGTGGCGTGCGAGGTGTGTCTTGCGGGCGTCTTCGGTGTCGGCCCCGACGGCGTCCAGGTATGCGTCGAGCACGGCCTTGGCATCGACGATGACCGTGCGTCCGCCGGGGAGATGGACGACCATGTCGGGCCGTGACCGGGCGTCGTCGCCCGCGACGTGGACTTGCTCTTCGAAGTCGCAGTGGTCGATCATGCCGGCGAGCTCGGCGGTGCGGCGGAGCGCGAACTCGCCCCATCGGCCTCGGACCTTGGGATCGCGGAGTGAGGTTGCGAGCTTGCCGGTCTCTTGTTGGAGCAGGCGGCTCTCGGCGGTTAAGGTTTTGACCTGTTCGGTGAGGGATCCGTACGCCTCCTTGCGTTCTCGTTCGATGGTCTTGACGTATTGCTCATGGCGTTTGAGGGCTTCCTCGATGGGTTTGACGAGCCCTCTGACGGCCTCTTCGCGTTTGCCCAGGTCGCCGCGTGCATCCTTGAGCATGAGCTCGAGGGTCTTGCGCGCGGCGCTTAGGAATTGCTCGGCATTGGACTGGAGCGCCTTGGCGGAGAGGGATTCGAAGACATCCTTGAGCTTGTTCTCGGCTTCGGCGAGGAGCCGCGCCTGCTCTTCGAACCGTTTGTTCCGCTCGGCGAGCTCGGTGCGGAGCTTGACGCACGCGTCGCGCTCGGCGTCGAGTCGGTCGCGGAGCGCGTGGTTCTGCTCGACGGCGTCGGCGAGCTGCCGGCGGGTTTCGTTGAGGCTGCTATCGGTCGCCGCGACGTTGGTCGCGAGCGCTTCGCGCTCGCGGTGGGCGGCGAGTTTTGCGCGACTCGTCGCGACGGCCCAGGCCGCGATGCCGCCGACGATGAGTCCGCCGACGCCCCAGAGTGGTTCCCACATGGTGTGCCACCGCCTTTCCGTTTGCCCGACACGAGCCACCGGCCGCCCGATACGCGTCGGCGGGCGTATGCCGACACGCGGTCGCGCGTGGCGTCGCGCCGTGTGGCGTGACGTCGGCGTTCGCGTGGCCGCGTCCGGCAAGTACTGAACCGAGTCGCACGCATCATACGTGGCCATGCCTGGCCGGACCATGGTTCGGGGCGTCCGGCGGGCCGCAAGGGGTCGGTATCATGACGGGATTGTGCGCGTGATCGTGGGATACGTCCGGCACTGGGGGCGGACGCTACCGCGAGGGCCGTCGGTACGGAAGGGCGGTGGGGCCGGACGCTACCGCGAGGGGCGTCGGTACGGAAGGGCGGTGGGGCCGGACGCTACCCGCGAGGGGCGTCGGTACGGAAGGGCGGTGGGGCAAGGTGCAGGCGAGGGTGGCGTACGTCGGGGACGGTGCCGGGCGCCGCGCACGGGCTCGCACGCTCTGGTGGTGGGGGGACTGTACGTGCGTTGACGAGGGATTGCGGGGCTCGATAATGCGGGCATGCCCCCCGACGAGCCCGACGCACGGCGGCGCGGTGCGCGCCGGATGCGCGGCCACGCGACGGGGGACCCGCCGGACGGTTTTCTCATCGAATCTGCGGTGGCCGGGGATGCGGCCGCGCTGCGCGAGCTGATGCGGCGGTATGACCGGCTCGTGCGGTTGACGGTTTTCCGCGTGGCGAAGGGTCGGTGTTTGCGGGACCCGCAGTGGCTCGACGCGGTGGCGTCCGATACGTGGTCCGGGTTCTTGCGGTCGATGACGCGTCCGGGGCGTACGGTGCCGGATTCGTTGGGGCCGTATCTGATCCAGACGGCGCGGTTCCGGTGTACGAGTGCGCTCCGCGCGGCGACAAAAGACAGCACGACTTCTCTTGACGACGTCCCGGACGACGTGGGTTTACTGTCGGATCGCGCGGAGGATCCGGCCGACGTACTGATCCGGGTTGAGGAGCAGGTTGCGTTGCGCGCATGTATGGACGATCTAAGTGATGACGATAGAAGGATTTGCGCGCAGATTACGCCGATCACGGATCGGCGGTGGCGCGACGCGGCGGCGGCGCTCGGGATTGCGGAGTCCACGTTGCGTACGCGGTGGCGGCGGATCACGGAACGGTTGAAGCGGTGTGTCGAACGAAAAACCCGGGATTCCGCCGCGCCGGACGCGTGACGGGGCGACGCCTAGGTGGGCGTGTGGTGAGGTGCGCGCCGCATTGCGGTTGCGGCGCTGCGACGGCTGTGTGCAGGTTTTCGGATGGGTGAGCGTTTTCGGACGTATGGACGCATGACACACGGACAAGACGGACTCGAACCGATCGAAGCGGCGATGCTGGAGCTTCGCGACGCGGAGGCGGCGGGCGTGTTTGGGCGGACGCCGGTGGACGTTGGGGCGGTGCTGCGGCGTGATGGGGCGCGGGCGACGGCGCGGTTCCGTATGGGCCGCTGGCGGGCGGTGGGGATGCCGCTGGCGGCGTGCGTCGTGTTGGCGGTCGGCGTGGCCGGTGGTGTGTTCAAGTCTCAACTCGGGCATCGCGAGGTCGGTGCCGGCGCGGGCGGGGGGATGGTTCCTGGTGCGTCTGGTGTTGATTTTGCGACGTGTCTCCACGGTCCGGGCGTTTCGGTGGCGGGTGCGTGCCGCGCGCACGACTATGACGCGGACGGCGACGTGGACCTGCTGGACTTCCGGAGTTACCAGACGGTATTCCCGGCTCCGAACGAGTAGCAAGCTGACCACGGCTGCGCGCTACGCGCGCCGATTTTTCATACGAGGCGGTGCCCGGTGATCCGGATGCACCGCCTCTTTTTTGTTCGTGTTTCGCGTTTACGGTTCGCGGGTTTGATGTCCGGGTGCGGGTGTTGACGGGATGCCGTGCGTTGCGTGCGACGCGGGGCGGATGATGCCTTGACGGGGATTGTTGGTCGGGTGGCCGACCGCGTTCTCGAGTTGGGGGACACGCTGATCGTGAGCAGGTCGTATTAGCGGCCGTGTGGGCGACGTGGTTGGTTCAGCGTGTGCGTCGTTGTCTCGCGGCGCTTGTGCATGTCACCGTGCCGTGACGCGTCGCGTTGTGAGGATGATCGCGCCGGCTGCGAAGAGCGTTAGCATGAAGCCGCCGAGGCCATACGCTGAGAGCGTGGGGATGGGTTGCGTCTCGCAGATGTCGGGGACGCCGTTGCCGTTGAGATCGTCGAGGGCGCCCGCGTCGATCTCGCATTCGTCGGGGATGTCGTTTTCGTTGCAGTCGGCGCTGGTGCCGGCGGCGAGATCATCGGTGTCGGGGAGGGCGTTGCCGTTGCAGTCGTAGTCGCCGATGCGGAGGTAATAAACGTCCTGTTCGGCGTTGAAGGTTGCGGCGAACGCGAGATGGGCCCCGACATCATCCGAGATCATGTCGTAGTAATCACCGAGTTTGTTCTGGTTCGGGTAGCCCAAGGTGTGATTGAACGGCGCGGTGAGGGGGGTGTTGGGCGACCACGTGACACCGGCGTCGGTTGAGGAGGCGTAGAGCAGCTCGGAAAAGGTTGTGGTCGGGTCGTTTCTCGTGTCGTTCCAGATGACGTC
>JBHHVO010000150.1:0-7791 GCA_046754365.1 Phycisphaerae bacterium
CGACCTCGTGCTTAGCGACATCAAGATGCCGCGCAAGAACGGGTACGAGGTGTTCGCGGCGACCAAGGAGGCCGATCCCAAGACCCCGGTCATCCTCATGACCGGGTTCGGCTATGACCCGAATCATTCCATCATCCGTGCGCGCCGCGATGGGCTCGCGGCGGTGCTGTTCAAACCGTTCAAGGTCGACCAGCTACTGGGCGAACTCCGGATGGCGCTCAAGTCGACGTGAACGGCCCGTCGCACGGGTGTCCCATAACACAAGGCGAGACGGCGGGACTCGTTACCGGTATGCGCGAGCGGAGCCGCCGCGTGATGGCGCTTACGCCCGAGACGCCGATTGGTTCGCCCGCGTGGGCGTGACCGGACCGCGGAGCGCGGTGCCGGGTGATACGCACTACGGTGTCGGCACGGGCTTGGGCATGGACGGCGTTCCGCTTGCAGCCGCCACGTCGACGTGGTAAGGTTCCGCGCTGTTTTTCTGCAGCGGCAGCGTTCCCGAGAGCATCGCCGGTTCCGTGGATGTGGGGAGGTGGTGTTCCGGGTTGGCTCGGGGTTGTCCATGCTGGTGCCAGGTCGTATGTGACTCGATGGATCCTTCGAGCCGCCACGGTAGGGGAACGGAGGCGGGAAGTCGCTCCGGCCGCGAACATGGGGCTCCCGTACGGTCGCGGTTCGGTTCGTTCCGCTCCCGCAGGGTCGCGGCTCGGTTCGTCTCGCTCTCTCGGATGAGGGACGACGTAGGGCGAGGTCGGGCGCGCCGAACGGGGGCGGGCGGGACCCGACGGAGGCTGGAGGATCACAGGGCATGACGGTATCCGAGTTGGATGTGAAGCAGATCGGTGCGCGGGTGGCGGAACACAGCGAGCCGCTTCAGCGCCTGCTCGCCGAGATGCATCAGGTCGTTGTCGGGCAGGATGCGCTGTTGCATCGGATGCTCATCGCGCTGCTGTCGAACGGGCACGTGCTCATCGAGGGCGTACCGGGTCTCGCGAAGACAACGGCAGTATCGTGTCTGGCGCGCGGCATCAACACACACTTTCAACGGCTTCAGTTCACGCCGGACCTGCTGCCGGCGGACTTGATCGGGACGCTGATCTACCGCGCGGCCGATGGCGCGTTCGTCGTGCAAAAGGGGCCGATCTTCGCGAACGTGATCCTTGCGGACGAAATCAACCGCGCGCCCGCGAAGGTGCAGTCGGCGCTGTTGGAGGCGATGCAGGAGCGGCAGGTCACGATCGGGAAGGAGACGTTCGCACTCGACGAACCGTTTATGGTGCTCGCGACGCAGAACCCGATCGAGCAGGAGGGCACGTACCCGCTGCCCGAGGCGCAGGTGGACCGGTTCATGATGAAGCTCGTCGTCGGGTATCCGACGAAGGACCAGGAACGGGAGATCCTGGACCGCATGGCGTCCACGAACCCGACGACGGTGATCGAGCCGGTCGTGCCCGCCCGCGACATCCTGGCCGCACGGGACGTCGTCGACGACATCTACATCGACGACAAGATCAAGGACTACATCGTTGACCTCACGTACGCGACGCGTGACCCGGCGGCGTTTGCGCTGCCGATCGCCGATTGGGTGCAGTACGGCGCGTCGCCCCGGGCGACGCTGGCGCTGGCGGTCGGTGCGAAGGCGTCGGCGTTTCTCGCCGGACGGGGGTACGTGACGCCGCAGGACGTCAAAGACATCGCGCTGGATGTCATGCGCCACCGCGTGATCGTTACGTACGAAGCCGAGGCGGAGGAGAAGACGTCCGAAGACGTCATCCGTACGATTCTCGATCACGTGCCGGTGCCGTAGCGGCCCGTTGAAGGACAGGGCGTTTTGTGGGGCCGACGTTCCAGTCGGTCGTTTTCGGTACACCAGCGGCGTTTGACCGACCAACAAGTCGGTTCCACAGGCTTTTCAACCGGCTGGTGGTGTCGGGTTTCCCGCAGTACGTATCTGGTCCGAGCCGCTAAGGGTGGCGTGCCCAAGCCTGAGGCGTGGGCATGCGGATTCGCCGGGCGATTCACATGGCCGCGCTGCGCCCGGCGATGGCACGCCGCGCGAACCCGAAGGAGCCGCCCAAGACCCGATGATCCCGAAGGAGCTGCTCAAGAAGGTCCGGCAGATTCAGATCCGAACATCGCGGACGGTGAACGATCTCATGGCCGGTTCGTACCACTCCGCGTTTCGCGGTCGGGGTATGGAGTTCGAGGAGGTCACGCCGTACAAGATCGGCGACGACGTGCGGACGATCGACTGGAACGTGTCGGCGCGGTACGCGGAGCCGTATATCAAGAAGTTTCGCGAGGAGCGCGAGCTGACGGTCATGCTCGTGGTGGACGCCAGCGGGTCCGGTCTCTTCGGCAGCACGGATCAGTTCAAGCTCGACCTGGCCGCGGAGCTGTGTGCGGTGGTGGCGTTGTCGGCGGTCCGCAGCAACGACAAGGTCGGGCTGATCCTGTTCACCGACGCGATCGAACACTATGTCCCGGCGAAGAAGGGGACGCGCCACGTGCTGCGGATCATCCGTGAGCTGCTGTACCACGAGCCTCGGGGTCGCAGCACGGACATCGCCGAGGCGCTGACGTTTTTGAATCGCGTGACGGTCCGCAAGTCGGTGTGTTTCCTCGTGAGCGACTTCTTGTGCGGCGGGTACGAGGCGGCGCTGCGGATCGCGCGCCGGCGGCACGACCTCATCCCAATCGTGATCTCGGACCCCCGCGAGCTTGCGCTGCCGAACGTCGGGCTCATCGAGTTGGACGACCCCGAAACCGGCGACGTTACGCTCGTGGACACATCGAGCCGGCGCTACCGCGAGCGGTACGCGGCGCTCAGGCGAGCCGACATGGCATCGCTGCAACGCATGTTCCGGCGCATGGACCTGGATCCGATACACGTGCGGACCGACCGGTCGTATGTTGAGCCGCTGGTCCGGTTCTTCCACAAACGCGAGGTGCGGCGGTAGTGGCCGGTGCCGCACGAATACGGGCCCGTACGCACGGGCCGAAGGTCGGCGCGGCGTGTGCCCTGGTGTGCCTCGCGTGCGTGTTATGTTTCGTGAACATGGGGTGTGGCCGCGAGGAAGCCGGCGATGACGCGGGTGGTCCTCGATCGGCGCGGCGCGCGGAGCGGACGGCGCGGCACGGCCCGGTTGAGGTTACGCTGTCCGTCGATCGCGCCGAGCCGGCGCCGGGCCAGGCCGTTACCGTGGTGGTCGCGGTCGTGGCCGAGCGCGGCGTCACGGTGCATGTGGAAGACTATGAACGCGTCTTGACGGCTGGGGATCGTCGCTTCGAATGTCGCATCGTGGATGCGACCGAGACGCTCGAGCGCGATGCAGGCGACTCAAGACTGCGCTGGACGTACACGTACGCCGTCGAGTTCGTGCTGCCGGGCGAGTTTGAGCTGCCGCCGGTGGTCGTGCGGTACGTGGACGAGCGTGCGGCGACCGGCCAAGCGGCGGGCGGAACCGGCGGGTCGTCCGCGCTCGGCGGGGCGCCTCTGGCCGAGGAAGAGGTCACGACGGAGGCGCTGCCGATCGTGGTCGGCGCGCCTGCGGGCGGCCCGCTCGCGAACGAGGAGCTCAAGCGCATCGACACGCCCGCGCCGGTGGAGCTGCCGGGTGCGTGGGATCGGTGGGCGTGGATCATCACACCCGTGGTGGTGCTGGGGCTGGCGTGCGCGGTGTGGCTGGTGTATCGAATCCGGCGCCAGCGCGACGCGGTGGTTGTCGTCGTCCCGGCGCACGTATGGGCCCGGCGGGAGATCGCGGCGCTGGTGGCGGACGACCTCGTGGCGCGGGGACGTGTTCAGGACTTCCACTATCGCCTCAGCGCGATCATGCGCGGGTACATCGAGCGGCGCTTCGCGATTGCGGCGCCTGAGATGACGACGGAAGAGTTCCTAGACGCGGCGGCGCGTGACACGCGGTTTAGTTCCGACCACGCGGCGTGCCTGCGTGGGTTCCTGACCGCGTGTGATCTTGTCAAATACGCGCGCCATCAACCGGCCCACGAGGAATGTGACGTCGGGCTCCGGACGGCCGACGCATTCATCGAGCAGACGCGCGAAGTCACGGGGCCGGACGGCGCACGCGTCGAGCGCGCCGGCGCGGCATCGCCGGTCATGGCCCGAGCCGCGCAAGAGGGGTCGCCGTGACGAACGGGGGTTGCCGCTCGTGGGGTGACTCGTGATGCCCGTGTCCCTCGGGACCGCGGCATCCGGCGACGCCCCGCCCGGTGCACGCCGCGGGGGGGCTCGGCGCCGGCTAGAGGTGGTGGAGGTGCCAGCCGCCGTCGACATGGAAGACGGCGCCGGTTGTGAACGGGAAGCTTCCGCCGGCGATGGCCGCGACGGCGGCGCCGACCTCGTCGGGCTTGCCCCACCGGTTGATGGGGGTCATGCCTTCCGAAAGCTTGCCGTTGTAGTAGTCGCGAACGCTCGGCGCGGAGGTCATATCCGTTTCGATGATGCCCGGGCTGATCTCGTAGACGTTGATGCCGTGCTCTGCCAACCGAAGCGCGAAGAGCTTGGTGAGCATGCTCATGCCTGCCTTGCTGATGCAGTACTCGCCGTAGTTCGCCGCGGCCGTGTACGACCGCATGGAAGAGATGTTGACGATCGCGGCCCGGTCGATGGTGTTGTGCTCGATGAGTTGGATCATGGTCCGCGCGACGACCTGTGTGAGAAAGTAGGGTGCGCGGAGGTTGGTGTTGAGGACGCGGTCGAAGCTGTCCTCCTCGGTCTCGAGGATGTCGTTCCGGACGTCCGGCGCGATGCCGGCGTTGTTGACGAGCAGATCGATCCGCCCGAAGCGCTCGAGCGTGAAGTTCACCACGAGGTCGCGGTGTGACCTGGCCGTCATGTCGCCCTGGCAGATTTCCGCTGCGACGCCATGGGCTTCGACGAGTTGTCTTGTCTCCTCGGCTGCGCCGAGGTTCTCGTTGTAGTTGATGAGCACGGCGTGGCCCGCCTCGGCGAGCGCCGCGCAAACGGCCCGGCCGATACCACGGGAGCCGCCGGTGACCAGGGCGACAGGTGTATCGATCATGTGTGCGCTTGCCCCCACATTGTAGCGATGGCGGTCATAGGACGTTCAGCGGTGTGTCCGGTCACGTGCCGGGCGCATGAAGAAACCGGGCAGTCGCATCCGCAGCCACCCGGCCGACACACCGCAACCGGCGCGAGGCGTCACTTGCCCATGGCAACGCGTCGTGCGGATTTGCGCGCTTGCCTGCGCTTCCGCTCCGATGGTTTTTCGTAGTAGCTATGGCGCTTCAGGTCGCGCGTCAGCCCTTCTCGCTGGCAGAGACGCTTGAAACGTTTCATCATCTGTTGCACGGACTCGTTGCCTCGCGGTCTGACCTTGATCAATGCAGCTCCTCGACAAAAGGTTCCTTGTTCCCACGACCGCTCCGGATCCCGGCGCGACACGGCACACCGGCCGGCTACGGCCCAACAACACATGGGATTCTATCGGATCGTATTGTCCACCGCCACCTGTGACTTTCCGGGCCGCCCCGTCAAGCGGCCTGCGAGAAACGTGCCCCCACCGCCCGCCCATAACCTATTCTCGCAACGACACTTACGACGCCGATGCCACCACGGTCGCTTGACGGCCGCATAGAGCGCCGGGTCCCCGCGCCGCGCGGACGACGCCGGCGATGTGGCCGACCGGGCCCGGGCCGCGGAACGTTTGACACTCGGTCCCCACTGGTGCAACGCATTCGGGACGAGACGATTGCCCGAGGAAACCACATGCCCGTGCGTGTCGGTTCGGCTACCTGCCGCTCTCTCGCGGGAGCGGTTCGGATCGGCTCAGGATTCCAGAAAGGCGCGACCCACCGCGACAACGACCGCACAAGATTGGTCCGCCGCGGCGTTCTTGTCGGCGGTGTTGACACGGCTGCCGCCGCGGGGCTGTGTCTCGACCGCGACATGGCGTGACTACAACAGCCATGCCGCGATGCTGCTGCGCAGGAGGTCGGCCAGGAATGTCCCGGCCATCGTGCCGGTACCCGTGCCGCACCCGCCGGCGAGGAACACCCCGGCCATCAACATCGTCAACAACGATCGCGCCGCGCGGTGCGGGCCGTCACGCGTCATGGTGTGCGCCCCCGTTGTTTCGGGTCGGGGCCGGGTGTGGCCGCGGGTTCCGTCTGCGGCGCGGCGACCAGGTCGGGGAACGGCGCGCCCGCGACGCGTTCCAACTCGGGAATCGTCGTCGCGGCGGCCTCCCACATATCAACGTACTTGAGCCGGACGGTTAGTAGGGTCCGGTGTGCATGAAACAATGTCGAGAGCGTCGAGAGCGCGTCCTCGCCCGCGCGGTGCGCGGCAACGGAGAGGTCGAGGTTGTCGCGGGCGAGGGGCACCGCGCGGTCGCGGTAGAGTGCGACGAGCCGGATGTTGCTCGTGGCGTGATCCACGGCCTCGCGAACGGCGTGGGCGATCGGTCGATCGAGCGCTTCGTACATCTTGATGGCGCGGCGGTACGCGAGGCGCGCCTCGGCGATGCGGGCCTGGTTCTGATCGAAGATCGGGAGCTCGATGTCCAGGCTCGGACCGATCGAGAACTCGGCGTGGCGCCGCCGGTCGGAGCGGGGTTGGATCGACGGCGCCGTGAGCGAGCCGCTGCCGATCGATGCGCGGGCGATGTCGGCGAGCACGTCACGCCCACCTTGGCGCTGGCGGCTCTCGCGTTCCAGCTCGAGACCGACGTCGACATCGTCGAGTATGGAGCGGCGCTCGTGTTCGAGCCGCGCCGCGGCCTGGGCCACCGCCTGCCCGGCCGCGCGCAGGTCGAGCCGGTGCCCGCGCGCAAACTCGATGAGGCGGTCGGGGTCCAAGACCACCGTGGGTAATACCGGCAGCGGGTCGGTAAGCACGAGTCGATCGGCATCTGTGGTTATGCCGATACGTTCGGCGAGCCTGCGTCGCGCGTCGGCGGCCTCAAGATGGGCGGTCTCGGCGTCGAGTTCGGCGCTGAGCACGAGACTCCGAGCGAGATTCACGTGGAGGCCGTCGGCATGGCCGTTCTCGTGCTCCTGCATGGTCGACGCGAGGAGCGCCTTGGCGGTCGCTACGCCGTCCCGGGCGACGGCCTCTGCCTCGGCCCGCCCGACGGCGGTGTAGTACGCCTTCTTGGTATCGGCGGCGAGTTCAGCGGCGTCTGCCGCAAGGGCCAGAATCGTGCGCTCGAGGTGTCGCGCGGCCGCCCGCCGCCGGGCCGGTATGCGCCAGAGGTCAGCGATGTTCTGCGCGACCCCGGCCTCGAGGTTCGCCAAACCGCCGCCCGACGGGAACCGAAACGCGATCTCGACGGACGGGTTTGAAAGCAGCCCCGCCTGCACCAGGTCTGCGCGGGCCATGCCGACCTCGAGAAAGCCGGCTTGGATTCGCGGGTGATTGAGCAGGCAGATGTCGACCGCGTCGTCGATCGAGATGCCGTCGCGAAGCAGCGCTTGCACCCGGAGCGCGACATCATGGTTTTGCGGCCGATACACCTGCCCGCGTCCGGTGGCTTCGCGGATGTGCTGCGCCGCGCGGTCGTAGTCCGGATTGGGATCGACCGTGATGCAGGCGCCCGCCAGGGCGGCGAGCGCCGAACATGAGATGGCGCACCCAGGTATTCGATGCAAGGGTCCGTTCTCGCGTGGTATCCGCGCGACATCAGCCGATGGCCCACATAGACCGCAGCGTCCGCGCCGGCGGCGCTGCGCGGCCTGCCTTACGGATCGTATCGGCCTAAACGACCCCGATCAGGAATCCCGGCGGCACGGGCGATGGGGCCCGCG
>JBHHVO010000151.1:0-7785 GCA_046754365.1 Phycisphaerae bacterium
GATCCCGGAACGCCGCGAGTTCGTCGTCGGACACGGCCCGCGACGCCGCGCCGGTGAGGCGCGCTCGGGCGGCTGTCGCATCGCCGGCCGCGACGTCGGTCAAGAACGCCATCGCCGCGCGGGGCGGTAGTTGCGCGGCCCAATACAACGCACCGCCGATAACAGCTTGGCCCGCGACGGCCAGGATGCCGATGATGATCCCCGCGATGGCCAGGCCCCTGCCGCCGCGCGCTCCGCGCGAGCGGGACATGCCACGGAGTGCGACGACGCCGAACACGGCGCCGAGGAGGGGGAGGACGGGGATACACGCGACAAGGCTGCAGACGAGCGACGCGATCGCCCAACCGCTGCTACGAGCGGGTGGCGACGGCTGGACAACGGCGCCGGCGGCGTCGGGCGGTGGTGGGAATTGCGTCATGGAACGTCTCCTGCATGTTTCGTGAACAACGTGCCGTGCCGGGGTTCGTGCTCCGTCGCATGTGCATCGAGGGATCATCCAAGCCACGATCGCATGGGCGCGGACGGAGAAACGTCGCGCCGGCCGGGAACAACCCGGTCGCTTGCGCTCGCGGCCCGGTTCGTGCCGCTCGATCGAACGAGCGGCGACGCAGCACAAGCGTACGCACCGCGGTCCGGCTGTCCATAGGCCCGCTGCGGAACGGGCGCGCCGGCGCGGTCGGCGCGGCCGGATGCGGCGGGATCGTCACGCGTGGTTGTCGTGTTCGGCGGCGGCGCATAGTATCGGCGCACGATGCGTTGGCTGGCGGATGTTGTGTACGTGCTTGTGGGGTTGGCGTATGCGCCGATCGCGGTGTACCAGGCCGTGTTTTTCGGCAAGAACCGGCGGAGTTGGGGCGAGCGTTTCGGTAGGGTGGCGGTGCGGGCGCCGGGCACGCCTCGCATCTGGTTGCACGCGGTATCGCTTGGGGAGATCAACGCGACGCCGCGCCTCGTGGCGGCGCTACGCGCGCGGTGCCCCGCGTTCGACATTGTGTTGTCGACCACCACGGATACGGGGTATGCGCGGGCGGTGCAGCTCTATGGCGCCGAGCGCGTGTTCCGGTTTCCGCTTGACCTGAGTCCGGTCGTTTCGTCCGTGCTGCGGCGCGTTCGGCCGACGATGATCGTGCTCGTGGAGCTGGAGGTCTGGCCGAACCTCGTCCGGATGGCGACCCGCCGCGGCATCCCGGTCGTCGTGGTGAACGGGAGGCTGACGCGCCACAGCGCGCGGCGGCTGGGCATGCTCGGTGGGGCGGTGCGGTCGATGTTCGGCGATCTGGCGTGGGTCGGTGCCCAGGATGAGACGATCGCGGCGCGGTTTCGCCGGTTGGGGGCGCGCGAGGATCGTGTCACGGTGACGTCGTCGCTCAAGTGGGATTCGGCGGATGTGGCGGACCGGGTCGACGGCGACGCGGCGCTCGCCGGTGCGCTCGGGATCGCCGGCGACCGTCCGGTTTGGGTGTGCGGCAGCACGGGACCGGGCGAGGAGGCGATGATCCTCCGCGCATACCGGACGTTGCTTACGCAGTGGTCCGACGCATCGGACGCCGTGGGCGCGACCGGGCGGTCCGGCGAACATCGCGATGCGTCGTCGCACGCACCGCAGCTTGTGATCGTACCGCGGAAGCCGGAGCGGTTCGACGACGTCGCGCGGCTCATCGATCGAGCCGGCTTTGCGTGCGTTCGGCGGAGCGATCACCCCGATGACATGCCGGCGACGCCCGCGCCGGCGCAACCGGTTTCGTGTGTCATCCTCGGCGACACGATGGGCGAGCTGCGCAAGTTCTATGCGCTCGCGCGCGTCGTGCTCATTGGCCGATCGCTGGTTCCGATGGGCGGGTCGGACCCGATGGAGGCGGCCGCGCTCGGCAAGCCGGTCGTCGTCGGGCCACACATGGACAACTTCGAAGTCGCGGTTGAGCTGCTCCGCGACGCCGACGCGATCAGGGTCGTCGAGGATGCGTCGGCGCTCGCGGGCGTGATCGGCGCGCTCCTGCGGGACGCCGCGGCCGCGACGGCGATGGGCGGCCGGGGGCGGCGGGTCGTCCGGGAGCAGCAGGGCGCGACGGCGCGTACCGTGGCCGGACTCGTTGGCGTCCTGCGGGCGCGGGGGGTCGGCGGCGTCGATGCCGTGCACGATGCGGGTCGGGCGGCGTGTTGCGGCGCGAGCGAACGCGCGCGGGCCGCCACGACGGCGCGCCCGACGGTGTGACAGGATCACGTAGCTCGATCATAGCGCGCCGAGGTGGATGTGCTCTTCACGCATCGGTGCCGCGGTCGTAGCCGCGACGTCGGGCTACGTCCGGCACGGGGTCCGGACGCGGCGGCGCGGGCCTTTGGTCTGGCGCGGGCTGCGCCGGGTGTGCGGGTTGTTGACACGCGCGTGGTGACGCCGGATGCTGCGACCGATGGACGATACGGAACGGACGGTCGGCGCGGTGGACCTGTCGGTCGATGTGGGTGGCATCCACATGGCCAACCCGATCATGACGGCGTCGGGCACGAGCGGGTATGGTGAGGAATACGCCGGCGTGGTGGACCTGAGCCGGCTCGGTGCGTTTGTTACGAAGGCGGTGTCGCCCGAGCCGCGGAAGGGCAACCCGCCGGAGCGGATCGTCGAGACGCCGGCGGGCATGCTCAACGCGATCGGGCTCGCGAACGTCGGACTCGAGCGGTTCGTGGCCGAGAAGGTGCCCTACCTGGCGTCGCTTGGTGTGCCGGCGATCGTGAACGTGATCGGACACGGCGCGGACGACTACTGCACGGTGTGCCGCGCGCTGGATGTGATTGCGTGTATCGCCGGGCTCGAACTCAACGTGTCGTGCCCGAACGTTACGGACGGGTTGGATTTCGGGACCGACCCGAAGCGGCTTGAAGCGCTCGTCGCCGCTGTGCGCCGCGAGGTGAGCGCGTCGACGCTCATCGTCAAGCTCTCGCCGAACATTACCGACATTGCGGAAACCGCCGCGGCGGCGATCGCCGGCGGGGCCGACGCGCTCTCCGTGATCAACACGATTCAGGGTATGGCCGTCAACATCGACACATGGCGGCCGATGCTGGCGAACCGCACGGGGGGTCTTTCCGGTCCGGCGATCCGGCCGATCGCGGTGCACATGGTCCACCGTGTGTACACGCGGGTCGCGCGCGACGCGGGCGTGCCGATCATCGGCATGGGCGGGATCAGCGACTGGCGGGACGGGGTGGAGTTTCTGCTCGCGGGTGCGACGGCGCTCGCGGTCGGCACGGCGCTGTTCGTGGATCCGCGCACGCCGGTTTCCATCTGTGACGGGCTCAGCGCGTACCTGCAGCGGCGCGGCGTGAGCAGCGTGCGCGACATCATCGGACGGCTGCGGTGACTCCAGGTAGGGCGAGTCAACGACCTGCCTGCGCCATCCACGCCGGGCAACCGTCGCCCGCACGCCACACCGACCGTGAAGGCAGGTGAACCACCTGCCGTGCAGGGGTCGCTGCGGTGATACCCCGCGCGCTTACGCTTCGGGCTCTGATCAGGGCCGCCGGATGTGTCACGGGACGACGGGGATAGCGTTACTCGTCGACCGGGGAAGCGTCCCGTCGTGCGGCCGTGCGCTTGCGATCGGTCATTCTTGCGACGAAGAGTCCCACCTCGAACAAGACGTACATCGGTCCGGCGAGTAGGAGTTGGCTGATGACATCGGGCGGTGTGAGTACGGCCGCGGCGATTACGGTGCCGAGCAGCACGTAACGCCGCGCGCGGGCCATCGTGCTCGTCGCCACGAGTCCGCTCCAGGCGAGGAAGAAGACGACAATCGGGAGCTCAAACGCGATGCCGAACGCGAGCGCGAGCATGAGGACGAACGAGATGTAAAAGTCGATCGCGAACTGGCTCCGGATCGCCGACTTGCCGGTGACGGTGCTAAGCGGTACGGCGAGCGTGCCGTCCGCGGTGCGGACGCGGAGCTCGCGCGCGGTGGCGTTGATCCATACGGTCCCGGGTGTGGGGTCGAGCGGGTCTTGACCGAGGACGGCCACCGCGGCGGGGGTCAGGTCGGGTGTCTGGTCGGCGACGGGGGGAAACGCCGGCGCGTCGAGCGTGGCGTTGAACGTCAAGAAGAAGCGCAACACGATCGGCAGGACGACGAAGTAGAGAAACGACACGCCGGTCGCGAACAGCACGACCGACGCGGGCGCGAGCCGCCGTACGAAGCGTCGCTCGCGCGGATACAGGCCGGTGGCGACGAACCGCCAGACCTGGATGATGGCCCACGGGCTGCTGACGATGAGGCCCGAGAGGATGCCGATCTTGAGGTACGCGGTGAAACCGGCCGTCGGCGAGAGCGCCTGAAGCTCCGCCGGCAATCCGCTTTCGTGTTGCACGACAAGCAGCGGGCGGAAGATGATTTCGAGCGTTTCCCGGCCGAACACGAGGCAGAGTATGGTGCCGAGCGCGATGCCGCCGAGCGCGCGGAGAAGACACGCGCGGAGTTCGTCGAGGTGATCGCCGAACGACATGCGCCCGTCGTCGGTGGGGTGACGCTCGCCCCGCGCGGTGTCGGTGTCACGATCGCCGTCGGTCGGTGGGTGCGTGTCTGCCATCCGTGACGGGGAACCCTGTATGCCGTCGACCGGGCGCCGCCGCGCTGCCGACGGCGCCACGGCACGCCAGTGCGCGCGCGTCGTGTCACATACGCCCGCCGCATCGTAGGGATCGTGTGATGACGCGTCAAACGCGTCGGCGCTGCCGGGGCGGTGGCGCCGGGTTGGGGCGTTCCGCGACGCGGGGCGCTGAGCGCCGCTGCATCGCGGTTGCGTGCTTCGGCGCGTGATCGGGCGCCACGGCGTGACGTGGCGTGTCAGTCGCCGGCGGGCAAGACGAGTTCGTTGCTGGTGTGCCTGGCGGTGAGCAGCCGGCGCGGCAGCGGGCGTTGGAAGAACGCCGGCACGCGCGCGTCGTCGGTGCGTGCGGCCCGCTGTTTGGCCTGCCAGCGCCGGTCACACATGTTGTCGTACCGGAACGACACGGTCCAGTCGCGCGGAGGCTGCTCGGCGGGGTTGGCGGCGACGCGCTCGCGCAGCTCGGCGATGCCCTCACGCAGTTCGGCGATGTCGATCCGCGCGACATCGATCGTATCGCCCGGTTGCACCGTAACAAGACGCGACGCCTGGAAATCATCCCACGACGCGTGCGGTGGAACCAACGCCGCGACCTCCCTTACCGTCCGGCCGCGCCGACACACCCACCGCCCCTCGGCGAACGGCGGGGAGAGGCCGAAATGCGTGTTGACGACGAGCGCCACGTCGCTGTGGTTGGTCAGCGCTGCCGTAAGCGCCGGCCCGTCGCGACGTATGGACACCGTCGCCTCCACGCCGTGGCGCGATACGGCGTCGGGCGCGCCGGTCGTGACCGACACGCGGAGCTCGTTGCTGACGACGCGTCCGACGCGCTCGGCGCGAAGCACGTCGTCCGACCACGCCGGCGTATAGTCGAACACGATGGTGTAGACGCCGCGATTGAGCAGCGGATACCGCGCCCATCCGCGATTGAGCGCGTTGAGCGTGAGCGTCGCCGATCGGCCCGGGGAAAGCCGGCTCATCGGGCCGTCGTCGGCCGCACGCGTCTCGACCGCCGACGACACCGCGGCGTCCACCGTGATGTCATCGACACGCAACGCGACCGGGTCGCCGTGGCCGTCGCGCACGACGAGCCAGTCCGCGACATCCAACACGTCGCCGACGCGCACGGCGTCCGATCCGACGCGCCGCCGCCGGGCCGCATCGAGTTCGAACGGCACCCACGTCGGGTACGGCGATCGATTCGTCACCGTGACCGTGACATCGATCGGCTCGTGCCACGCGACCCGTGACGCGGAACACGCAAGTTCGACCGTAACGCCGGCGAACAAACGGTCATGCAGAATCTTGAGGATCGCGCTGGCGCGGAGCGCGGTCTCATACGCATCGCTCGACGCCGCGGCGCGAAGCCGGTCGGCCGCGCGCATCCCGATCGCGCAGAGCCGGCGTGTCGCGGCCGTCCGCTTCGCATACGACGCGTCGCCGAGGTCGTGGACGAGCGACGCGATTTCGTCATCCGTGGCCGGCGCGGTGAGGGACGGCTTCTCGTGTGGCGTGGCCGGTGCGGGGTCGCGGTGTTGGGCAGCGCGCTCCGCTTGTCGGTCGGGCGTGGCCGCGGCCAGGGTCGGCCCACGCGACGCGATGCAGCAGCACGCGAGCGCGATGTGGCATGCGGACGCACGTAGCCGCCGGCGCAGGTCGCTACCGTTTGGTTTCATCCAAGTTCGTCCACGAGCATGCCCCCGACGCGGTAGCGTTGGTACGTTGGACGCGTTTCCGCGCGGCGTGCGTCCCCGAGTCCACGCCCAACACAGTGGACCCGAACCCCAACCATGCGGGTCGCTTTTCGGACGTACGCCGAATCGGACGCGCGTCGGTCATGCCTTTCTATCGTCGGAGAACCGGGCCGTCTAGATCGGGCGCGGTTCGGCTTCACGTGCGGGTCCGGCGCCGATGCGTGCCGGGAGAACACGGGCCGCAAAGTCATGCCGCGTCGCTCCTCGTTCCATCGCGCGGGACGAACCGAGCCGCGACCGTGACAGGCTGTTGAAATACCTCATTGGTGCCATCACGAAGAGCACTTTTCGGCCTCGGAGGCATAGGGTATGCACACCGACAGCACCCGTAGAACGCCTGTCGAAATACTCCGGCGCGGGTATTTCGACAACCTGGTGAGGGAGCGGTTTGCGGGAGGCCGGTCCGACTTTTCCGGCTTCGCTCGTTACGATCGCGGTTTGGATTCCCCATCACATCGCGTGCGCCGCCAGAGTAGCTGCGCGCAGCCGGTGCCGCGTCGCGGGATGGACGCATGCGTGATCGGAGAAGAGCTCCACGACACGGAGCCGGGCGCGATCCGTGGATCCGTCCGCCGCGGGAACGTTGCGCGGTTGTCGCACCGTGTGCGGGTGCGGGATAGAATGGCCACGTGCCACCCGATGATGCGATCCCCACGGACGTTGCAGCGCCTGACGGCGGCGCTGCGGTCCCGGCCGGCGACGAATCGCCGCCTTTGCCGGACGGCGTCACGTCGCCCCCCGTGCCGGACGACGCGGCCGCCACGCGCGCACCGGGCGAAGGGGCGTGCACCGCGGTGCCGACCGGCGACCGGGCGTGGCCAACGGTGAAGCGCCGCTGGTCCGTGCCGTGGGGCTTGCTGACGCCGGTCGGGTTGTTCGTGCTCGTAATCGCGGTGTTCATGCCGGCGCTGCTGGCGGGCTTTGCGAACTGGGACGACAACTTCCTCATCGTGCAGCAGACGGCGTACCGCGGCTTCACTCGCGCGCACGTCGAATGGATGTTCACGACGTCGCTCGCGGGACACTACCAGCCGCTCACGTGGCTCTCGTATGCGCTGGATTATCGGATTTGGGAGCTGGAACCGCTCGGGTATCACCTGACGAACGTACTGCTGCACGCGCTGACGACGGTCGCGTTTTACTTCGTCGCGCTGCGGTTGCTCGCGATCGGATTCGGCGCGGACGCGTGCTCGCGGCGGAAGCAACTCGTGCTCGCGGCGGGGTTCGCGGCGGCGGTGTTCGGGGTGCATCCGCTGCGGGCGGAGTCGGTGGCGTGGATCGCCGAGCGGCGCGACGTGCTGAGCGGTCTGCCGCTTGTGTTGAGCGTCGCGTGCTACCTTCGCTATGCGAGCGCGCGGTCGCCGAGGGCGCCACATGCGCGCGCCGGCGGCATCGGCGCGGCATGGCCAAGCGGCGGTCGGGGGTCAGGTGGGTTGAT
>JBHHVO010000152.1:0-7772 GCA_046754365.1 Phycisphaerae bacterium
ACGTACCAAGGTGTATATACGTGCGGCGCTGCTGGCTGTCGTGGCGGCGGCGGTCGCGATGGTGCTTGTCAACAACCGGAACCACACGGCGCGCATCTGGTTTTTCTGGCTGACCGACGAAACGGCGGAGATCAACGTCGTGTGGCTATTGCTGGTCACGGCTGGTACGGCGCTGGTGTGCTGGTGGGCGCTCTCGCTGGGGGTGGGGCTCGTGCGTGAGATGCGCGAGGTGCGCCGGCTCGACGCCGCCCGCGCGAAGGAGGCCGAACTTGAGCGGCGTGAGGCCGAACTCCGCGAGCGGGAGCAACGCGTTGACAGCAAGGTCAAGCGCGCGATATCGGCGAGCCGGGAGCCCGAGTCGTAGCGCCCGTGTGGGGAATTGCCGGCGATCGCCCCTGTACGGCCGAGGTGACCTCTCATGGCCTCTGCGCGGCTGGCGTGGCAAAGTGAACACGTCGAGGAGATGTCAACGATGAAGCGAAGGACTTGGAGCGTGGTTTGCGGTGTCGGGTTGGCCGGGCTGACAACCGGGTGCGCCGACGCGCGGCCACGGATCGCGATGCTTGAGCAGCAGCGGGTCGACCTTGTCAAGCAGGTCAAAGCGATGCAATTGGAGCTGGCGTCGGCGCACCGTGCGCACGCCGAGCGGGACGCGAAGCTGCGCGCTGCGGATACCGAGATCCAGCGTTTGCGGGCGCGGCTCGCCGAGCGGGAAGCAGCCGGCGCGCCCGACAGCGCGGCCCCCGGCTGGACGGCGGTTCCGGGCGGCGCGATGATCGCGATCCCCGGCAGCGTTCTGTTTGCGCCGGGGAAAGTCACGATCCGTGACGACGCGATGCGGGCGCTCGACGCGCTCGCGAGCGCGATCAACGGCACGTACCAAGACAAGGACATCCTGGTCTACGGCCACACGGATGATACGCCGATCCGCCGGAGTGGTTGGGCCGACAACTGGCAACTGAGTACGGAGCGGGCGCTCGCGGTCGTGCGGGCCCTGCGGGAACGGGACGTGTCGCCGGAACAACTGGTCGCGTGCGGATGCGGGGCGTTCCGACCCGTGTTCGACAACAATACGGACGCCAACCGCGCACACAACCGACGTGTGGAGATCTTCGCGCTCACGGCGCAACCACGTTCCGGCCGGCCGTGACCGGCACGGCAGGTGGTGCGGTTCGGCGTACCGGTGTGGGCAAGGGCGTGGCCCATCGCGCGGCGCGTGGGGAATCATCGGGGTCCCCCGCTGTCAAGAGAGGACGTAGACCACACGCATCATCTGGCATGTGTTGTGGTTTCTTTTCATGTGTTGCGGTTGCTTTTCGATGGATTGGAATCCATGAGATCATCAAACGGCGGGGCGCGATCATCGACCGGTACGTCGCGAGCATCCGGCGGCAAGTCCGCGACGAACGGAAAGGCGCGCGAGCTGACGCTCAAGGATCGGCTCTCGCGCCTCGGGCATTTGCAGGCGTGCCGGCTGCTCGGGCCGGACGGCGAGAACCTGCTGCGGCAAGGCGGCGGGTTCGACATCAACATCGACGAGGACGTCTACCTGGCCGGTGATCTGTTCCGGCTGCGCCTGATGGACGCGGTCGTCACGATCACGCTCATGGCCGAGGCGAGGCGGCGGTTGCACATCAACTGTACGCGGTGCCGAACGGCGTGTGTGCACATGGGCGCGGCCGTGTCGCTCGTCCTCGAGGAGAAGCTCGCACTCGGGTTGGCGGCGCCGCCCCCCGAGCGCGTCCCGATCGAAAGCCTGAGCGAACAGGAGCTCATCCGGACGGCGATTGAGGAGCGGCGGGCGCGGGCGCGCGCGGAGCGCATGACGGTGCGATCGATGAATCCGCGGTTGGTTTGGACGGACTACCTCGTGACCAACGCAGAGTCCGGCCGGACGTATCGCGTCGCGCTGCGCGGCTGGGACCCCGGCGAGTCGTACTGCTCGTGCCCCGACTTCCGCAAGAATACGCTCGGCGTGTGCAAGCACATCTTGAACGTGCAGCGGAAGGTGACGGGTCGGTTCCCCGCGGCGGTTCGCCGCCGGCCGTACCGGCGACGGGACATCACGGTTCATCTGCGCTACGGGGATGAGCTCGAGCTGCGTCTCTTGACGCCGCCGAAGCTGGACGCGCCGGTGGCGCGGGTGGTGAAACCGGTCGCGGGCGCCGCGGTACGGGACGTTGAAGACCTCGTGCGGCGCATGCGCAAGCTCGCGGCGATGGATTGTCCGGTGACGATCTACCCGGACGCCGAAGCCTACATCGAGCAGTGTCTGCTGCGACAGCGGATCGAGGCGTCGATCGCCGAGATTCGCGCGAACCCGAAGACGCATCCGCTCCGCACCGAGCTGCTCAAGACCGAGCTGTTGCCGTATCAGTTGGACGGCATCGCGTTCGCGGTGGGGGCGGGTCGGGCGATACTCGCCGACGACATGGGGCTCGGCAAAACGATCCAGGGCATCGGCGTCGCGGAGCTGCTCGCGCGTCAGGTCGGGATCGCCAAGGTGCTCGTCGTGTGCCCCACGTCGGTCAAGTCGCAGTGGCGCAGCGAGATTCGGCGCTTTTGCGACCGGGATTGCCAGCTTGTGATCGGCAGCGCCCCGCAACGCGCGCGGCAGTACGACAACGACGCGTTCTTCACGGTGTGCAACTATGAACAGGTGCTGCGCGACATCCTCGCGATCGAACAGGTCCAGTGGGATTTGATCATCTTGGACGAAGGGCAGCGGATCAAGAACTGGGAGGCGAAGACGAGCCGCGTCGTCAAGGGGCTGCGGTCTCGCTTCGCGCTCGTGTTGTCCGGGACACCGCTCGAGAACCGCATCGACGATCTCTTCTCCGTCGTCGAGTTCATCGACGACCGGCGGCTCGGTCCGGCGTTTCGCTTCTATAACCGGCACAGGATGGTCGATGAGCGGGGCAGGGTGCTGGGCTACAAGAACCTCGCAGACTTGCGTGCGCGGCTCAAGCCCGTGCTGCTGCGCCGTACGCGCGCGTCGGTCATGCAGGACCTGCCGCCAAGGACGACCGAAATGGTGCGCGTGGCGCCGACGCGGGAGCAGCTCGACGTGCACGGAGCGCACATGCGCACCGTCAGCAGCATCGTGAGGAAGGCGTTCATCACCGAGATGGACCTCCTGCGCCTGCAGAAGGCGCTGCTCATGTGTCGCATGGTCGCGGACAGCACGTTCCTGGTGGACAAGAAGCCGCCGGGCCACTCCAGCAAGCTCGAAGCGCTCCGCGACCTCATCGAGCGCCTGTTTCAGGAGCCGGACCGCAAGGCGGTGCTGTTCTCGGAATGGACCACCATGCTTAATCTTATCGAGCCGATCCTCGAAGAGCGCGGGATCCGGTATGTCCGGTTGGACGGATCGGTGCCGCAGAAGAAGCGCCAGGGGCTCGTACATACGTTTCAAAACGACCCCGACGTCAGGCTCTTCCTTACAACAAACGCCGGTTCCACCGGGCTCAATCTTCAGGCGGCCGATACGATCATCAACGTCGATCTTCCGTGGAATCCGGCCGTGCTGGAGCAGCGCATCGCCCGCGCTCATCGCATGGGGCAGAAGAGACCGGTTCAGGTCTTCGTGCTCGTCACGGAGGAGACGATCGAGGAGAACCTGCTCGCCACGCTGTCCGCCAAGCACGATCTCGCGCTGGCGGCGCTCGATGCCGAGTCCGACACGGATCAGGTCGAGCTCGCGTCCGGCATGGAGGATCTGCGCCGGCGCCTCGAGGTCCTGCTCGGCGCCAAGCCCGACGCCCCGGTGCACGAGCGCGAGCGGACGGCGACCGAGCAGCAAGCGCGCCGGCTCTCCCGCTCGGAGAGCGTTGCGGCGGCCGGCGGGCGGCTCGTGGGTGCCGCATTCTCGTTTCTGGGCGAGCTGTTGCCCGCGGGCGAGGAGACCGACGCGTCCCGGCGCATGACCGAACTCGTCAAGCAGCGATTGGCGGACTGCATGGAACAGGACGAAAACGGACAGTTGAAGCTCACGGTGACGCTGCCCGACGCGTCGGCGCTGGACGGGCTCGCGAAATCGCTGGCGGGTCTGCTCGGGCTCGGTGCGGAGCGGACGGTCGCGCCCGACGTGAGCACGCCCGAAGCGGCGGCGCGTTAGCCCCGTGGGTCGGGGGGGGAACCGATCGGGCTTCACGTTGACAAACGCAGCTTCATAGAGGGAGCGGAGGCACGAGCGTCTCCGGCGCGGCGTATCGCTTCCTCACGGGCACGGTGTGTCGGTTCCTCACGGGCGGGGCCCCGATCACTCATCGATTCAGGTGTGTCGCAACTATGTGCGGCGTTCGTGGGCTTGGAGGGCGTGAGGGAGGAACTCCACGACGTCGGCAGCGGTCATGGCGCGGCGACCGAGCGCGTCGGCAGCGTGGTCACCGGCCAGACCATGGAGGTAGACGCCGAGGACGGACGCGTGGAACGGTGTCATGCCCTGGCCGAGCAGCGCCGCGATGACGCCGGTCAGCACGTCGCCGGTGCCACCCGTGGCCATGCCGGGGTTGCCGGTCTTGTTGACGTAGAGGCGATCGCCATCTGTCACGATCGTGCCCATGCCCTTGAGCACAACGACACCGTGGTACGCAGCCACGAGCGCCCGCGCCGCCTCGGTCCGGTCCTGCGGGGGGGCGTTGATACCGCGCCCGGTAAGCAGTCGGCGCATTTCCCCGATGTGCGGCGTAATGATGAGCCGCTCGGCGCCGGGCGGTTCGAACGCGTCCAGCGTCGCGACGAGGTTGAGCGCGTCCGCATCCAGGACAATCGGGCCCGGAAACCCACAAATCACGTCGGCGAGCACGCTTCCCGACACGGAGTCCCCCATGCCCGGTCCCACGGCCAACACGTCCGCCATGAAACCAGCCACGGCGTCAAGCAACTTACCCGCATCGTTGTTCAGTCGGTGCGCGGTGGCACACGGTGCGAGTGTGACGGCGGCGGTCTGGAGCGGCGCCGGGACGATCATCTGAACCGTACCGCATCCGGCGCGAAACGCCGCACGTGCGGCGAGCGCGACCGCCCCCACCATCGTCACCTCGCCGTGCTGGCCGCCGATGATCACGATCCGGCCCGCCTCACCCTTATGTGCGTCGTCGCGCCGTGGCGGCAGCGGTGGGATGTCGTGCGTGATGACCGGTTCGAAACGCATGGTAACGCCCCCGCAGTCGGCGCAAGGTCACGTGTAACACAGGCTTCCAGCCTGCACGAGCTGCGATGACGACACAGGCAAGATGCCCGCGCTACCGGTTCGTGACGGGCCGGCGCTGCACGGTCGGGCTCATTATGATCGCCGCGCGCGACGACACCGAACCCCGCGGCCTGGGGTCACGCATCCCGGCGGTTCATCAGCGCAGCCGCATACCCCGCGCCAAAGCCGTTGTCGATGTTCACGACCGTAACACCCGCGGCGCAACTGTTCAACATCGCCAGCAGCGCCGCGATACCGCCGAAACTCGCGCCGTACCCGATACTCGTCGGCACGGCGATGACCGGCCGGTTCACGAGCCCGCCGACGACGCTCGGCAACGCACCCTCCATGCCGGCGACCACGACGACGACGCCCGCTGATTGCAGGGCCTCGGCGTGCGCCAGCAACCGATGGATGCCCGCGACACCAACGTCGTAGAACGTCGCCGTGGTTTGATCCATGATTTCCGCCGTGACGCGGGCCTCCTCGGCGACCGGGATGTCGCTCGTGCCGGCGGCTACGACTGCGACGGTCGTGGTGGATGGCTTCGGCTCTTGCTGTCTGAGCGTAACAGCCCGTGCGCGGGCGTGATACGCCGCGTCGGCGCACGTCGCCCGGATTGCATCGAACACACCGACGTTGGCGCGGGTCGCGAGGACGTTGCCTCCGGCGGCGGCACAACGGCCGAAGATCGCCGCCGCCTCGGCTGCGGGCTTGCCCTCGCAGTAGATGACCTCGGGAAAGCCGCAACGCACCGCGCGGTGATGATCCACTTTAGCAAACCCGAGGTCCTCAAACGGCAGCGCGCGGAGCCGCGCGATCGCGTCATCCACGGATTGTTCACCGCGACCCACGGCCGACAGCAATGCCCTCAGCGACTCGTCCGTCATGGCCGCCAAGTCTATCCGGCCACGGCCGATTCCGCATCACCTCAGCGATGTGCCCCGCCTCGAGTGCCCGATGGATGCGTCACGGTTCCACCGAGGCGTACCGCCGATCTGTAGCGTCGCCCCCCTTGTGTGACTTTGTAGCGTCGTCCCCCCGTGGGCGACGTAGCGTGCCGAGACGTTTTCGAATGCCTGCGGCCGCCGCATCACGCATAACGCCGAGCATGCGGAACCTTCACCGAATATGTCACGGACCGTGGCCCGAGGCGTGCCGCCCCGTTAGCGCCGCGATACGTTCTTGTCGCGGGGGAAGCGGTCTGGTAGAACGCCGGTCGTGCACGACGACTTCGAAGCGAAAGTCCGATCGCTCTCACTCCCAAAGGCCCTGGCGCTCGCCAGCTACGGTGAATCCGTGGCTGCATACCGGTATCGCACCCTCGTGGAGAAGACGGACGCCGCGAACCGGCGGAACATTTTCCGCGACATGGCGGACGAGGAGCAGGGGCATCACGCGGCCGTGTTGGGGCTTATCCGCAAGCATTGCCCGGGTAGTGACTTCGTGCTGTCACCGGACGACAAGGCGCTCGTCATCGTCGGGCCACGAACGCTGGACCTCTCCGACCCGGCGTCCGTCGATCGTGCGATGGAGCTCATCTGGGGGTCGGAGCGTCAGACCGGCCGGTTCTATGCGATCTTCCGCGACATCACCGACGACGCCGAGCTCAAGGCATGGTTCAAGACCATGGCCGACGAATGCTTCGAACACGCCGCGCTCCTCAGGAACCTACCGCTTGACGCGTGATGTGGTGCGGTGTGGGCGTGTCCGGCGACAGCGCGCACATACCGGACATGAGCAACTCGCGTTACGCGTAGCGCGCCACCATCATCGCGCACGCGGTGCCGGCCGTCGCGGCGTGTAATAGCAGCGGTACCAGCACACTATTCGTGCGATACGCGACATACGCCATCGCGATCCCGCCCGGCAGCGACAGGGCCGCCTCACGCAGATCCTTGCCCACGTGCATCCACGCGAACAACACGCCAGAGAGGAGCACGGCGGCAACGCATCCGTCCGGCAGCCCGATCCAACGCCGGCCACGGGACCACAGCGACGACATCGTCGCCCCGGCGCGATCCACCGGCTGGGCCAAACCGATCCACTGCAGGGTCCGACCGAGTGGGCGACCCGGGCCGACATGCATCGGCACATGCACGGGCCATCGTCCCGTACGCCGCAGCGCCGCCAGCAACACACCGTGAAACAACACATGTTCCGCGAGCATGTTGACGGCGTAGAACGTAAGGAACGCGGTGCGCCCACGGCGTAAGTGGCCCAGGTAATACGGTGCGAAATCGGGGCTGTCGACCATCCATGACACGACGGGCAGGGACGCGACGTAGGCAACCAGCAGGATCCGCCAACCGTAGCGGTTCGGCATGCGGAGCCCGATGTCGGACGGCCGACCGCGACCCAGGCACGCCATCGCGACCCACGGCAAAACGCCGGCCACGAGCACGAGGTAGCCGCCGAGCACGACGTCATGGCGCATGCGTCCGAGGTCGAACACCGCAACGCTGTCCTCGAGAACGGACCGCACGCCGCGGCGGAACGTGTGGATCGCATGTTGCAGCCAATCGGGATACCACGCGTGCGGGATGCAGAGCGTCAATGTGCAGTACACGGTCGCGAC
>JBHHVO010000153.1:0-7750 GCA_046754365.1 Phycisphaerae bacterium
GTCCCGAGCCGGGATGATCCGGATACGCCATCGAGCCCGAGCAGTCGAGGACGAGGTGCGTGCGCATGTTGGTCTCTTCCTCGAACTCCTTGACGAAGAAGCGGTCGGCTTTGGCATAGACCCGCCAGTCGATGTGGCGGATGTCGTCCCCCGGCACGTATGCGCGGTGATTCGCGAACTCGACGCTGTAGCCCTTGTAGGGGCTCTTGTGCATACCGCTGACGAAGCCCTCGACGACGTGCCGCGCGCGCAGGTGCAGCCGTGCGATCTTGCTGAGGACGTCAGGCTGAAAGTACCCGGTTGTAACGGTCATGGTCGCTTAAGTGGGTGTGGTTCGGGTCGATGCGCTCGAGCAGGATGTCGATGATGCGGTCGGCATCGTAACCCTGCGCCTCGGCGGAGAAGTTCGTCACAATACGGTGTCGCAACACGGGGTGCGCGACGGCGCGGATGTCGTCGGCGCTGAGGTGGTGCCTACCGGACAGGGCCGCGCGGGCCTTGCCGCCCAAGACGAGCGCCTGCACGGCGCGAGGACCGGCCCCCCAGGTCACCATCCGGGCGACCACGTCGGCGCCGTGCTTTACGTCGGGGTGCGATGCGGCGCCGCGCGCCCGGGCGGGCGTGTCATCGGCTTCGACGTCCGACGCGGAACCGCCGGCGGCCTGGGGCGTAGACGGCGCTACGTGATGGCGGTCGGCTGGTTGTCGGTCCGACCGAGCGCCGTCCGGGCGGGTCGCGCGGACCAAGTCGAGCGCGTAGCGGATAACGTCCGGGGCGGCGGGAATGCGCCGGATCAAGTGCTGGAACCGGATGATCTCGTCCGGCGCGAGGATGCCCTCGTGGACGGGCTCGACCGCCTGCGTGGTGGTGCGCTGGGCCACGGCGTACTCCTCGTCATACGACGGGTAGTCGACAAACACCTTGAACATGAAGCGATCTTGCTGGGCCTCGGGTAGCGGATACGTGCCCTCCTGCTCGATCGGGTTCTGCGTGGCGAGCACGAAAAACGGTGGCGCGAGGTCGTGGCGGACGCCGCCGACGGTGACCTGCCGCTCCTGCATGGCCTCGAGCAGCGCCGCCTGCGTCTTGGGTGGTGTGCGGTTGATCTCGTCGGCGAGGATGACGTTCGCGAAGACCGGCCCGGGCAGGAACCGCAGCGACCGCGCACCGGTCGCCTTGTCCTCCTGGATGACTTCGGTGCCGGTGATGTCCGACGGCATGAGGTCGGGCGTGAACTGGATGCGCGAGAACGAGAGCGCGAGACATCTCGCGAGCGTCGAGATCATGAGCGTTTTGGCGAGTCCGGGTACGCCCTCAAGGATGCAGTGGCCGCCGGCGAGCATGGCAACCAGGAGCTGCTCGATGACGTCGTCCTGCCCGACGATGACCGTCGCGAGCTCGCGCCGAATGGTTTCATACGCAGTTGTTAGTTCGTCGAGCGCCTCCGTGTCGGCCGGCTGTCCGCCACCGTGAGCCCGAGCGCCGCCTGATGCGCGGCCCACGACCTCACCCGATGTGCCGCCCGCCGCCGCACCGCGCGACGTGCCTGGTGATTCGGCACCCGGTTCGTGGTCGCCGCGCGGTTGTCCGGCATCGGCGTCGGCATGTGGTTCGGCACACTCGTGTTGATCTTCGTCGGTCATGGAAGCCTCCCCCGAATCGACATCATCGCTGCATGATCGGCAGCAGATTGTAGGGTAGTTGAAGGATGATGAGCGCCGCCGCGGTACCATAGATGTCCCCGGCGCCGTCGCCGACCCAGTGGCCGTCGGGCTTCTGGGCGGCGAGCAGTTGATCGCGCATCTTCGTGAAATACTCGTTCCAATAGTCATCTCCCGAAACATAGAGCGCCTGTGCGTAGTACAGGTGCGCGTAGAAGTCATGCCGCCCCGTGGCGAGGGTGGGGGTGAGGTGGGTCTTGCAGAACGACAGCGCCCGCAACGCGCGCGGGTTGCGATACTGCCCGGCGTTGAACCAGCAGCAGACGGCCGCCGCCGCGAGCGGCGGGCGCGACGCACCTTGCCGCTGACGGAGTGTGTAGCGGATGCCGCCGTCGCTATTCTGTGACATGGCGAGATAGGCCATCGCGTCGTCGATGACCGCCTTCGGGACGGCGATGCCGGCGTTGCGGCACGACCGGAGCGCCTGCACCTGGGTCACCGTGACGGAGCCCTCGTCCGCCCGCCCGTCGGGTGTATAAATCCAGCCACCGTCGCGGCTCTGCGCTTGCCCGGTGAGCACGATCGCCCGCACCAGCACATCGTGCACGCGCTCGGTCCGGCGTGGGTCCTCGAGCATGCCGTAGACCTGGCCGAGAAACATCATGGAAAAGCCATGGCCGTACATCGGTCTGGCCTCCTCTTCGGGCTGAGCGATGAGCCCCGTCGCGGTCGAAGACGCGACGAGGTAGCGGACCGCCCGGTCGACCTGCAAGGCATACCGGCCCTGTGTCGTTGTATTGCCGTCCATGAGCAGCGCGACACCCGCGAGCGCCGTCATGGCGACCGGATACGCCGCGTACGCGGATTGATTCTCCCAAAAACCCTGGCGGCGCTGCGTCCGTGCGAGGTACGCGAGCCCACGATCAATCGCGGCCTTCGTAGCCGGGGTGATGCCCGGCGGAAGCGGCCTGGCGCGTGCCCGGCGAGGGGCCTGGCCGATCGCTGTCTCGGACGCGCGGGCCGTCGCAGCGCGCGGACCGGCGTGCGACACGTCGACGACCCCACCGGGCCACGCACCGCCCGAAAGCGTGATGAGCACCGCGGCGACGCACGCAGCCCGCCGCACACGGCCGGCGCTGCGTGCGACCTGCCGCGCACCGAACATGTGGCCGGGATCTCGCCCCCACCGCCACGGACGGTTCGGCAGACCGCGCGTCGATGCGGGCCGTATGGGAAACGCGCCGCGCGACGGGCGACATGTGGATGGTGTGGTTGGTTCGTTCGTCATCTCGCCGATCCTGGCGACTCGTCCACGGGTGTGGCGTTTGCCGCGTGGTCCCGCGCGGCCGTCTCGAAACACCGGATACCGACGCCGTAGCCGACGACAACGCGGTCGGGCCAGACGCCGAAATCTCCATGGGGCAGCAGCGCATCGCGTGCATCGCGCGGCAGCAGGCGGACACCGGCGCCGACCGACGACCCGTCGCGAACGTCGATCATCGTCAAGTCGACCCGGTTGCGGCGGCGCGCGGGCGGTCGTGTGCTGACGGACACCGCCGCGAGCACAACGCCGTCGTAGACACGAAGCGGGGTGTCGCGAAGCGCGGGCGCTATGTCGTCACGTCGCCAGCGCTCACCGCCCGTGGCCGGATCCACCGCGACGAGCAGCGGATAGGCCGACCGGCTTCCGGCCTTCGTGGCGCTGAGGATGAGCCGATCCTCAAACCACACGCCATCCTGCACATCCCGCACGCCGTCGAGCGTGAAACTCGATACGGTGTCGCCGGTCGCGACATCGACAACGCGGACGCCGCCGCCGAGCGTGCTGACGCCGAGGCGGTCGTCGCGCGGCACGAACAACTGCACCAACGGCCGGTCCAGCGTGAGCCGCCATGCGGGACGACCGGTCGCGATGTCCACCGCCACGATGCCGTCCGCCGTCGGCGTGTGACGTGGACCCACGAGGCGTTGGCCGGTCTGCACGAGCTCGACAAGGTCGCTTGTCGGGTCCGGTTGATCGAACAGGATCTTCGCGACAAGCGTCCCATCGCGCCGATCCAAAACGTGTACGCGCTCCAACGCCTCATCCGCGCATACGATGCGGTGACCGAACATGCGGATGTCATCGACCGCCTCGCCGCGGAGGTCGCGTCGCCATACCGTCGATCCATCCAGCATGCTCATGAGCGTCACCCAGCCCCGTCGCGGGGTGGCGGCGAGCACGCCGTCGGCAGCCGCCATCGCGCGGTCGAGACGCCCGAACCGCACCCGTCCGCAGTCGTGGGGCCGGATCCAGAGCCGCTTGCCCGTCACCACGCCGAGCGCATAGAGCGCATCGGGGCCGTTGATGACCACGGTTTGCCCGTCGGCCACCGCCCACCGCGCCACGTCGAACGACATGACCGGGTCTGATGCCACCGGCGACCACCCGGGTCCACGCCGTCCTGCATCGCGATCCGACAGCGCCACGTGCTCGGCCGGGTCGCCCGGCATCCGCAACGACGTCCGCCACAACAACGCACCGTCCGCGACGCTGTAGCAGTCCACGGCGTCCGCGGCGCGGTAGACCAACACGCGGTCGGCCATCGCCGGTGGCGAGCCGCCCGCAAAGCCGAACATGCGCAGCGCACCGCGCTCGCGACCGCCGAACCCGGTGGGGTCCGCCACCAGCTCCCATGCCGCCCTGCCCGTGAGCTCGAACGCGCGTGGTGCTCGAAGCTGTCGCACGCGCTGCCACGCATCGGCCGGAAATCGGGCGCGAAGATCGCGCACCCACGCGCCTACGGTTTCACCAGGCACCGCGGCCGGGTTTGGCATCGCGCCCCGGCTCGGCACCGCGCCCGGGGCCGACCGGTCCGCCGCCGCGGTTGGGGTGCGCGCGGTCGTCGCCGCCCGCGAGGTTGTTGTTGTGCCGACGGCGGTTGACGTACCAGATGGGGCCGTGGTGACGGGATGCGCGACGGGCAGCACGCCGCGGGCGCCGTGCGGCGATAGGAACTCATCGGGCACGTCGCGGTCCGCGAATTGCGCCGCAAGCTCATCCAAACACGCGTCGAGCGAAGCGAGGGTGCGATAGCCCGGCGTTGCATACAGCACGCACAGCGACATGAGACCGCGCAACGTGGTATCCGGGTCCGCACTGCTCCGCACGCATGCGCTCAAGCGCTGCTCGGCGCGTTCCGGCCGCCCGCGTCGTAGCGCCCGGCGTCCCAGGGCCAAGAGCGCGTGTTGTCCCGCGCCATCGAGCGGCGCCATGTCCGCGAGTTTGTCCAGCGCCACAACGGCGTCGCGTGCGGCGTCTGCATCCCCATCCTCGTCGAGTGCGGCCGCGGCGGCACGCACATGCATCCGGGCGCGGTTGGCCGGCTCGGACGCCTGATCCGGCGGCAGATCCGCCTCGAGTTCGGCGAGCCGCCACGCTATGCGTTGGTGTGCGGCGACGTCCACCGAATCATTGAGCGCGATCAGAGGATCATCATACCCCGGCGCAGCAACACCCGACGCCGCGGGTCCGCCAGCCGCACCGATCGGCCGAGCGCCGAGCGGATCGACCGGAATGCGTGGTTGAACCGGCACCGACGCATCCGACACGGCTCGTGGACCACCCGGCGCCACGATGTCGCCCGGTATCACCAAGTCCCCCGTTGTTGGCTGTTCAGTCGGTGTCACCCGACGACCCTGCGTGCGCCGATCCGCCGGCGTGAGCCGATCACGCGGCGTCCGCATCGCGAGTGACCAGAGCGAAGCGTACGCGTCCGCAACCTGCCCGCCTTGCGCAAGCCGATCGGCCAATGCAAGCCCGACGCGAACCCGGTCCGCGAGTGTCCGGGCAACCCGATCCGCTTCGGTAAGCAGCGCGGCGGCCCGCGCGGGTGTCGTCGACGGCTGCCGCGCGAGCGCGAGCGCGACCTCGACGCGCAGCCGAGCCGTATCGCGGTGGATCGGCGACCGCCGCGCCGGCGCAACGGACGGACGTAACGCCGGCAGAGGCGCTGACCGGTCCGGTGCCCTGGTCGCATCGTACAATGCCAATACGTCGTGCGCCCGGTCCGGCTCACCGCGATACAGCTCTATCCATGCGCGTCGGCCGGCGGCCGCCGGGTTCGCGGTGTCGGCGTCGTTCGCCAGGACGGCCATACGATAGCCCGCCTCGAGATCGGCGAACTTGCGGACACGTGCGCCGTCGATGCTGAACATGGCGTCCCGAATACAGAACAGGTTGCCGAGGGGTTCTAGGGACGCAGGTAGTGGTGTCAGCGCTCGCCGCACGCCGTCGCCTGCGCCGATCGATTCGAGACCGGCGACCGTCGGCACGTAGATGACATCACCGGAACGCACCGCGCGCCCCGTGACCGGCGACGCCGGTACCCAAGGTCGCGCCCATACCGCATGGCCGTCCCGCACGGAAACACACGTGACGTTATCCGCCAGCATCCACGCGCGATCACGTTCCGCGGCAATGATCTGCACGGGCGCGTTGTGCTGCGCGGTCCACAACACATCACCGGTTTGCGCGGCGAACCCGACGACGCCGGCGCGATCGCGCGGTGCCAAGAGCACGACACCGCCCGCCACGATGGGCGGCGAGACGCCCCACGCACCGCGTTGTCCACCAACGCGCGCGAGGACTGATCCGCCCGTGTTCGCCATGTCGTCGTAGCGCGACGCCCAAACTACCTTCAGGCTCCAGGCGTCGATCGCGACGAGCATGCCCCGACCCGTCGGCACATACACCACGCCGCCTGCGAGCGCCGGTGACAGCGCCACGCCACCGTCACGACCTGAACCCACAAACGAACAAACGTAAATGCGCGCGAGCAGCGCGCCATTGGATGGGTCCAGGACGCCGACAAGCAGGTCTCCGGCGTGAACGTACGGCACCCAGAGCCGTCCGTACGCGACGCGGTCACCAGACGTCATGAGCGCCCAGGCGAACGCGCGGCCCGACACGCCGGTAGCCCGCTGCCCAGACACGGGCGCATGCCGTACTTCCAGGATCGGCGCCGAGCGGAACGCAACGTCTCCGAGTGGATCGGCGGCGTCCCAGGTTCGGCCACGCTGCCATCGCACGCGTCCCGTGGCCGCGTCATACGCCACGAGCCGGTTGGCGGCGTCTGAGAACCAGGCAGGGGTCATGCCCGTAGTCGCCGCTGAACCGCCGGCGGCGCCCTCGGTGGCGCCGGGCGGCAACCCGCGGGCGCTACCCGCGCTCGAAGCGCCGGCGGCCCGGTCGGGGAAGTCCGTTGCCGTAAACGCGGGTCCTACGCCGCTGCGTTCGATTGTAAAAACCAACCCGCCACCGGTCGCGATATCGGCGGCCACGTAGTCTTCGGTGCCGTCCACGCCGCCAGTGGGACGCGGTGCGCCCCACGCGCCGGGTGTCTCAGCGCCGGCCGTGGTCGAGGCCATCCAAAGCACGCCCATGGCGTCCATGTCCAGCGCCGCGCACCCACCCGGTATCCGGACGAACACCCGCCCGTCGGCGGCCACCAACTGCGCCGCGGACGCCGATCCGGCACGCCGCCGATCGGCCGGTGCCTCGCGCGGCCGTGATAGGGTCGAACCACCGGGCACGTCGAACCGCCACGGCCGAAAGTCTTTGAGCGTCGGCACGACGGCCGGCGCGAGCCCTTGCCGTCGCGAGGTTCCGCCCGCGATGGGCCATGCATCCGCCGTCCCGCGGGCCACGCCGCGCCCATGACGCATGAGCGCATCGGCGAAGTCGCTCGCCGACAGATCCGCAAACCAATGGCTCGATTCGGAGGCGTTGGCCGGATCGCGACGAAACCCGGCGATCACGGCGTCGGCCGATGCCGCATCGCCGATCAGCACGTACGCCGCCGCGAGCTTCGACGCGATGAGGTGCTCCGGCACGCTCGTCTCGGGGAACCGGGCGCGGAGCGCCTCGAGCAGCGCTATGACCTCGCCGGGCTCGCCGTCGTCGAGCCGCCACGAGCTGAGCAGCTCGAGCGCGTCATCGGCCACGTCGGTGATGGGATACCGCTCGATGATCGCGCGAAGATCGTCCGCGCTGTGCGATGACTTCGCCCGCTCGAACAACCGATTGGCGTGGCCGTTGTAGAGCAACC
>JBHHVO010000154.1:0-7685 GCA_046754365.1 Phycisphaerae bacterium
GGGACCTTGTCGACGACGGCGTAGACGCGGCGCTCGACCGGGTACACGGTGAGCTCGGCGTGAGCGGTGTGGCGGTGTGGGCGGCGACACCGCCGGTCGTGCAGTTGCGCGCCGGGAACGTCGCGCCGTCGGTGTTCCGCACGGACGGAGGCGTTTTCGCGCCGGTGACGCGCGACGCGTATGTCGCGACGCGTTGTCAGCCGATCGCGGCTCGCTGGAAACCCGCGCGGACGGCGTTGCCGCGCATCGCCGACGCGTGTGCGGCGCGGTCGCTCGATCTGCGGCTCATTGTTTCCGCGACACGGACCGGGCTGCTGCCGCAGCGGTATCCGCATCTGACGGCGAAGAACGCGCTCGGTGGGTCGTCGTGTGTCGGGTTGTGTCTCGCGAACCCGGACGTAGTCGCTTACCTGGCGGGACTGGTCGCGGACCTGCGCACGACGTTGTCGCCGGCCGCAATCTTGCTCCGCGATGTACAACTCGCGTGGCCCGAGGCGTTCTCGCCGGGACTTGAGGCGGGAATGTCGTTGGGTGTTGTAGCGCGGTCGCTGCTGTCGGTGTGCTTCGACGAGTCGTGCCTGCAAGCGTCTCGTGCGGCCGGGGTCGACGGGGAGGCGGCCCGGCGGTGCGTTCGCGTGATGCTCCGTCGGTGTCTTGAGGGTCATCCGCCCGCGGCCGATGCGCTTCGGGCGCTCGTGTCGGATAACGAACCGCTCGCGGCGTACCTGGCGTGGCGGGGTGATTGGCTGTCGGATGTGGTGCGCGGCCTGTGCGTGGCCGGTACGGGCGAAACGATCATCGACTTGGCCGGCGCCGGCGAGGCGGTGGACCTGACGCCGCGGATGGATGTATCCATCCCGGACGCGGTGAGCGCGACGGTCGATCAGATCGAAGCGATGCCGGTGGCGGTGCCGGTCGGGGCACGGCGCAGCGAGCTGTGGCTCACCGCCCGGGCGGTTGGCGATGCGCCGCCGCCGGAGCTGGTCGGCGCGATCGCGACGGCGGCCGAACGCGGCTTTGCGACCGTCGGCGTGGGGCAGTATGGCGTGCTGTGCGACGATGCACTTGAGGCGGTGCGGCAGGCGGTGCGGTTCGCGCGGCGCGTGTAGGGGGTTGTGCGACGCACTGCCTCGGGACACGCGCCGTGCGTATGGTATCGCGTGTGCGCTCGGTGCGCGTCGGTAGGGCGTCGGCGCCCGGTCCGCGGCGGCGCGTGATGTGCGGTGCGGCGTACGTGTTCGCTCCGTGTCAGCCGAAGAGGCGACAACGGATGATCGTCCAAACGGCGGGAATGCCGTCGAGCCAACTGATCTTCTTGCCCTCTTCGAAGTCGCGGCCGGCGTAGGCGATGCCGACCTCGTAGATGCGCCAGCGTCGTCCGCCGGGTCGTGCCCGCGCGACCTTGGCGGTGATCTCGGGTTCAAAGTCGAACCGATTACATTTGAGGGAAAGACCCTCGAGCACCTCGGCGCGGAACACCTTGTAACACGTTTCCATGTCGGTGAGGTTGAGGTTGGTGAACATGTTGGAGAGGAACGTGATGAACTTGTTGCCGACCATATGCCAGAAGAGATGGACGCGGTGCTCCTGGCCTCCGACAAACCGGGTGCCGTAGACGACGTCCGCGTTGCCGTCGAGGATGGGCTTGAGCAGGCGCGGGTAGTCCGCGGGGCTGTATTCGAGATCCGCGTCCTGGATCAGGATGATGTCACCGGTGGCGGCGCGGAACCCTTCGCGGAGTGCGGCGCCCTTGCCTCGGTTTTTCGGCTGCATTCTGACGACGATGTCGACGTCCGGCCACCGCGCCTGGATACGCGGGTACAAGTCGCGCGTGCCGTCCGTGGAGCCGTCGTCGACGAGTACGATCTGTCGGTCAAGCTCGATGTCGACGTCGATGACGCGCCGCACGATCTCCTCGAGCGTGGCGCTCTCGTTGTAGACCGGCATCACGATGGATAGGCGCATGGCATCGTGTCTTCCCAAGGGACGCTGACCAGACGAAGCACTTGCTACCGGGGGGGCATCCGAGCGCGCCCGTCCTGACCCGCGCCGCGCCGCCGCGTGGTGATCCATGCCGGGACGCACGTGGTTGGCCGCCGCGCCGACAGTCAGCGTGCGTCCTGACACCGACGCCGGCCGCGGCCGGCCCGAACCGCGACCGTGCGGGGGGCCGTTCGGGCGCACGTTTCACACTTCGCCCGCGTCGTCCCCACCAAAGCCGCGCGACATCAGGTCTTGAATATCGATCATGCCGGCGAGCGCGCCGTCGGCGTCGACCACGGGCAACTCGTCGATGGCGTATCGGCGCATCACGGCGAGCGCGTCCACGACACGGTCGTGCCGCCGGACCGATTTCGGCGTGCGCGTCATGACGCGCGCGACGGGTATGTCCGGCGAGTGGTCGGGACTGTTGAAGAGCCGGAAGAAGTCGCCCTGCGTAAGAATCCCGACGAGTTTGCCGTCGCCGTCGACGATCGCGGCCGCGCCGGCGCGGTGCGGCGCGTTCTGTATGACAGCACAACACGCCCCGAGCGTCGCGGACACGTCGACACGCGGACAGTCCGCCCCGACGCGCATGATCTCGTGGGCCTTGAGCAGGTACCGCCCGAGCGAACCGCCCGGGTGGTAGCCGGCATATTGCTCCGGGTCGACGTGCTTGAGCTCCATGACGCAGAGCGCGAGCGCATCGCCGAGGGCGAGCATCGCGGCGGTGGAAGAACTCGGCGCCAGGCCGAGCGGGCACGCCTCCGGGGTTTGCCCGATGTCCAAGACGTGATCGGCGTGTCGCGCGGCGGGCGACTTCGGGTTGGCCGTGATGAGCACGATCGCGCAGCCCAAGCGCCCCAAGCGCGGCAGCAGCTCGACGAGTTCCGACCCGCCGCTCTTGCTGAGCGCGAGCACGACGTCTTGCTTGTGGATCATGCCGAGGTCGCCGTGCAACGCCTCGACGGGATGGAGGCCGTACGCGAGCGTGCCGGTGCTCGCGAGCGTCGCCTGGATCTTCCGCCCGATGAGGCCCGCCTTGCCGACACCGGTGACGCAGACCCGTCCGCGGCACCGGTGGATCATGTCCACCGCGGCCACGAACGCGTCGCCGAGGCGATCGCGTGCATCGACGACGGCGGCGGCCTCGAGGTCGAGGATCGACCGGGCGCGGTTCAACACCCCGTTGCCGTCCACCGCCGCGGGACGTTGTGACGCCACGACGCGGTCGGTTCGCGTGTGTTGGCTGACTGGATTCATTGGACAGGCATTCTCGCGAAATGAGCGGTTGGAGCAAGTGGCTCGGGGTGCGACCGGGCTTGTGTGGGGCGCGCCTGCATGGGGCGCTTTCACGGGCACGATCCGCGTGTTGTGGTTCGGCATCGGGGCGCGGCATCCGGGTGGCGGTTACGGCGAGACACGCCGCGCTCGCGCTTGGGGCTCGGTTACGGGGTACCGCCGCGGGGGTCGCTGCCGCCGGCAGCGGCGCCGCCGGGGATTTCCGGGCGTGGGTCGGTGCCGCGCGCCTTGCGCACGTCGATCAGGGATCGATCGATACCGGCCCGCACGAGTCTGGCGACCGCCGCACGCGTGGCGTCCTGCCCGACGTCGGCGCCGACGTGAAGCACGACGCGGCTCCGATCGCGCTTCGCGTCGGGCTTCACGTTGTGCTTCGCGTCGGGCTGCGCGTCGGCGCCGACGTCGTACCGCGCGGCGAGTCGGGCGACGTCGGACGCGGTGCGGGTGTGCCCCGCAACTCGGAACGTGCCGTTGCCGGCGAGTTCGACATGGACCGGCCCCGCCACAGCCGCCCGAATCAAGAGCGTGCATCGCGTCCCGAGCGGCGGAATCGCGTTGGTCTCGGCCGCCAACCAGAGCAGGGCATTGTCGGCGGTGTGTCGCGTGCCGACGGTAATGAGGGCCGTGTCAAAGTCCACGACGCACGCGACGGTGCCGTCGATGTCGGCGCCGAACCGGCCGTCGGGGAACATCCGCGACCCGGCGAAGACCCAGTCTATGGCGTCGAGCGTCCGATCGTTCCTGGTGTCGTGCAGCCAACGGTGAACGGGAACCGTGCGCGTCATGTGGTCGCGCTCGTAGCGGACGTCGAGGCGGAGGGGGGTGCCGGTGGGCGCGTGCCAGCGCGCCGCCTTGTCGTCGTAGCGGACCGGCGCGCCCGGTTCAAGACCGACGAGCCCCATGGCCTGAAACACGTGGAGCGGCCGTGCGGTGATCGCGAGGATGCTCTCGTGCTCCCGCGTCCGGGGACTGCAGGCGAGGAGCTCAAGGGGTCCCTTGCGCAGCACGACGACGGCGTTGACCTCGACGACGCGATCCCGCCAGTGAATCCGGACGCCGGGCGCGAACTCCGCGACCCGGACTTCGATCGGCCGCGTATCGCCGGAGAGCGTGGGCTCACGGCCGCCCGGTGCGCGGTCGGGCTGATCCACATGCGGTGCGGCCTGGGTCAAGACCGGGGGTGTCGCGGGAGCGGTCGACGCGAACGCGACGACGGTCAGGCAAGCCGTGATGCATGGACGACGACGCGTGTGGGAGCGCCGGCACACCGGTGGTACACGTTCGTCTGCTCGAGCCCGCCCCGCCTTGGCACGCCGGTCGGCCCTGACACCGACGCGATCGCCGACCGATTCGGTGATGGTTGCAGGTCGAATCATGATGCCGCGGCGCGCTCGCCGCCGCGCCGCGAACGCGGCGCGTGGTGCGGTCCGCGCGTCCTACCACGGTGCCCGATGCGCTTTGAATGCGATGGCACCGGCGTTCTCGGCGTCGACAAGGCCGGTGGCGGTCCACCGGATGCGGGTGCGGCGGCGTAGTAACCGACACAGCACCATGCCGTTACCGACCGGCAGCGGCGGCATGTCGCGTGCGTCGTTATCACGGCTCGTGCAGGCTGGAAGCCTGCGGTACGCATGACCCTCGGCTGTAGCGCCGGCTATCCCTGTCGAAAACCCGGGAACGCGCGTTCCTCTTGCTCGGCGTTGATGAGGATCGTGGGTTTGACCAGGATGAGCAGAGTCTGCTCGTCCTTGACGGTCACGCGACTCGAGTAGAGGCGTTTGAGGATCGGGATTTTGGACAGCAGCGGGACACCGGCCTCGATGTCGGTCTCGCTCGCGAGCTTCTGGCCGCCGAAAAGGAGGGTCCCGCCGTCCGGTACGGATACGGTCGTCTGGATCGCCTGGGTCGAGAGCTCGGGCAGCTGCACAAACCCGACACCCGTGACGCCCGCACTGAAGAGGAACGTGCTGATCGCGTTGAGTCGTGTAACGGCGGGCTCGAGCGTCATCGTGACGTATCGCTTGTCGGGCGATACGGTCGCGTTGACGAGCAGCACGGCCCCCGCGTTGATGGTTTGCGTGACCGGCGCCTGGGCCGCCGCACCGGTGGCGACAACGGGATTGAGCTGGCTCACGAAGTTGGTCTGGACGGTGACGGCCACCCAAGACCACTGCCCGTTCATCATGACGAGGCGCGGCGCGGTCAACACGGATGTACGCGAGTCGGCCTGCGTCGCGCGGATGAGGAAATCGACCTGTATGTTGTCGAGGAAGCTGCCGAAGATGTTGAGCGCGGGGCCGAGGTTCGTGCCCGCGAATGTCCCGGAGATGTCGCTGCTGAGGGTCTCGGGGTCGGTAAAGTTGAGGATGTTGTTCTGGACCGGGACGGGCGTCGCGCGGCTGGCGTTGAACAGGCCGGCCCCCTGGGGCACGAGCGCCGGATCCACGAACGGCTGTGTCAAACCGGTCGCCCCCCCGGCCGTAGCACCGCCCGGGAGCGCGTTGCCGAGCGTCGGGGTGTTGGGCGTAAAGCCGAGTCGAGAGAAGTTGCGCGGCAGCAGGAGCCTGCTCCCGAGGACGCTGTCGACTGCGGGCCCGCGCCCACCCGGGAGGAAGTCGAATCCGGCGGTGCCGTTGTTGAGCGTGATGTCGAGATCGATGCCGACCTCTTCGAGGTAGTGGCTGGACACGGTGATGAATCGCGACTCAATCGCGATCTGCGTGGTCCGGCGCTCGCGGAGCTGATCGAGCAGCCCGCGGATCTGCCGCTGGGCCGAGCTGTTCTGCGTGATGACGAGCTGGCCGTTGAACTCCTTGATCGTGCCCGGCGCACCCGGGCGGTTGACGTCCCACGAGTCGGCGTCGACCAAGCTTGTGATCACATCGATGAGGTGCTGCGTGCGTCGCTCCCGGCCCGGGTCCGGCTCGGGTTCGTCGTCGTCATCGTCACCGAAGAGCCAGGGCCGGTCCGGATCGGAAAACGCAGACACCGCGCGTCGCGGCCTGGCGTGGGTCGCGCCGTGCAGCTCGGTCAGCGGCGCGTGCTTGAAGTTCGGGACCTCCATGAGCAGGTCGGCGACGTAGTACGTCGCGGGGTAGACGTTGCGATCGAGAAAGTCTTGGGTGGCGATCGAGATGACGCCGTCCGCGACATCGAAACCCAGAGCCGCGTCCTGGCCGCCGGCCTGCTGCAGGATCGAGGTCAGGGCCTTTTTCATCGTAACGTCGTTGGGCAGGTGGATGTCGATCGGCGTCGCCGGATCGACGCCGGCGGCCGTGAGATCGTGCCAATTCACAAGCACGTTGACACCCTGGGCGTCCGCGAGCCGTTCGATGGCGCGGTTGAACGGCTCGTGGCGAAAATCCACGGGCACCGGCGTGTCGAGGGCCCCCCACAAGACGTTGTCATACGGCGCTTGCCCCTTCTTGCGTCGCGTGGGCCTGGCCATCATCTCGGGCCAGTCTTCGGGGTAGCGTAGCTGGTCCAACCAGGGGATCCTGCTTTCTTCGATGTCATTGAGGGTTCGCTGAGTCTCGATTTCGAGGCGGCGCTGCGTCCGACCGGCCTTCACGTACTCGAGCCGGTCGGTGAGGATGTCCAGGAGCCACCGGGCCGGCTCGTGTTTTGGATCTATGACGATGACTTGTTTGAGGACGGCGATCGCGGCGTCGAGCTCGCCGTCCTTGCGGTGCTGGTACGCCTGGCTCATGAGCGCGTCGCGTTCGCGGCGCCGGTTCTCCTCTCGGTGTCGGATCCGCGCCGCCTGCTGTTGCTTGACTTCGGCGATCTGCTCGGCCACCTGGATTTCATGCCAGTTGCGTTCCTCGCGGCGGACCCATTTCGCGAGTTCGTCGGCTTCGGCCTTGAGGGCATCGTAGAGCGAGGTCGGCGACGCGTATTGCCGCCCGGCGTCGACGACCTGACGGGCACGGTGCGTTAGCTGGTTCGCCTGCTCGAACCGGTGGTGGGCGACGTGATCGCGGATCGCGCGTTCGACAAACCGGTATTCACTCTCGGCGCGCTGCCAGCGAACGGCGTCCTCGCGCTTGATGGTTTCGATGAGCGATGTGCCGGTCGGCGCGAATGCGTTTTCACGATGTTGCTGCAGCCGGGCCAGCCCCGCCGTCGCTTCGGGCAGCCCGGGCACGAGCGCGAGCGCGTCGTTGTAGAGGCGTTCGGCGGCGTCAAAACGGTTCGCGGCGAGCATGTCGTCCGCCTCGCGCACCAACACCCGCGCGCGACCGACGTCGACGCGGGAAGGCGCACGATCGGCAGGCGGTTGCCCCGGTGGTGTTGCGCCCGGCTCGACGCGTCCGGCCGCCCCGGCCTGCGTCGCGGGTCGCCCCGTGTCCGCGTCGGGCGCTGCCGCCGCGGGCGCAGCGCCCGGTCGCTTCGTCGGTGCC
>JBHHVO010000155.1:0-7660 GCA_046754365.1 Phycisphaerae bacterium
TGGGTCCCGGCAAGCCATCGGCGTCTCTGTCCGTCCCCCACCCTTCGCTGCGCGAGGGATGGGGCACCCATGCCGGGTCGCGCATGTCGTTCGGACATGGGTGAGACGATGACATGTCGGTCGGTTTCTCGGGGCGTGTGGTCCGCACAGCGGACCCTACGATCCATGGTGACGCCGTCCGCTGACGATCATCGCGTCCCCCACGTCCAGAGGATGTGGGCCACGCAGCCGCATGGTGCGTCCACCCATGCCCCTCCCTCACGGTCGGGGTTCGGAAAAAGTCCCTCCTTCACGGTCGGGGGGCGGGTTGTGGGGTGGATCGGCGGGTGAGGGTGTGGGCTAGGGATCGAAGGCCGCGGGCGAGTGTGTGCGGCAGGCCGACGATGAAGAGCCCCGTGAACACGAGCATGAGCGGCTGTGCGGGGACGGCGCCCCGAGGCCACGGGCCAAGCCAGAGCGCCGACACGACGACGTGGCAGGCGATGACGCCGGCGACGAGGAGCCACGCGGCGCGGTCCGGCCGTGCGAGCGCGAAGACGCCGCCGAGCAGCGCGAGCCAGGCCAACTCCTCGTACGGCGATTCGAGTAGTGCGGTGAGCGACGGCCCGAGCTCAATGTGCGCGTGGTACCAGCGGGCGACCTTGTTCCACGGCACGGACGCGGGTGCATGGTCGTGGTTTTCGGGCAGGTAGCGGTTCATGCGCTCGGTCCCGACGTCGGCGGTCACGAGCGGCCTGTAGGTGTCCACGTCGAAGAGGTCGACGCCCTTGGCCGGGAGTGCACCGATGCCCGGTGCGCCGCCGGGTCGATAGCGGTACGCGGTGTCGGGGGTGATGAGGACGCGGTAGGCGTAGGCTGCGGTTCGTCGCGCGGTGGACCAGGGGTTTTCGAGGAGCAGGTCGAAGCCGGCCCGGTCCATGGCGGCGGCGGCGTCGGCGAAGGTTACGCCGTGGATGAGGCGGTATGCCGTGACGGTGGGCCAGAAGTCGTGGACCGTTGCATCGGGTGGGCGCAGGAGGCCGACGCGCCTGGCCTGGGCGAGGGTTTGTCGGACGGCTGCCATGGCGGGGCTGGCGTGCGAGTCGAGGTGGTCGATGCACGCGGTGCGGCGGTAGAGGTATCCGCCGGCGCTGCACACGCGGAAGTCGCCGTGCACGCGGTAGTGGTGGTAGAGGACGGGTAGGACCACGACGGCCGCCGGCGCGACCGCGAGCGCGAGCGCGACGATGCGGCGTCGCCGGTGTGATCGCGCGTGGCCGGGGTCGCGGATTGGTGTCGGTTCGTCGGGTGGGTCGTCGGTGTCGCGCCGGCGCCGGATCGCGCGTGTCAGGGCCGTGAGCACGCAGAACGCGAGCAGGAAGACGCCGGCGGGTTGGATGAGCGCGGCGATCGCCGCGGCGAGTGACGCGATGGCGATGGACCAAAGCCCGCCGCGGCGGTGGTGGTGCACGACACCGTAGACGCATGCGATGAGCGCGAACGCATACGGCACCTCGGTGAGCACGCCGGATGCGTAGCCCGCGAGGTGCCAGCTACACGCGGCCGGCAGGCCGACGGCCAGGGCGAAGCCACGGTGCGGCCAGAGCGTCCATGCGATGAGCGTCACGAGGATCGCACACGCGACGATCATGGCGTGCTGGATGACCGGGATCACGGCGGCGGCGGTGTCGCCGGAGACGCGGAAGATGCCCGCGAGCAGCAGCGGGTATCCCGGCGGTCGAAAGTGAAAGAGCTCGTGATCGAAGTTGGACTGCTCGGCGAGCTCGGCGCCGAGTGTGATGTACGCGGCCGAATCCGGTTGTACCCAGAGGCGTGACGCGGCGAGATTGAAGCCCTGAATGATGACGGCGAGGAGGGTGACGCTTGCTAGGATGACCCACGGCCGCTTGGCGCCGCGCGGCGGCCTGGCGCGAAACTGGCGCAGCCGCGGCGGGCGCAGAACCTGGGTGTCACCGTTACTTTCCACCATATCGCGTTATCGGTCATCGCGTGGCGCCGGTTGAGGGGGCTGTCGGGCGAGGATGCGTCCATGTGTATCGTCATCGCGGCGCGGTGCGTGCCATCGTGTATGAGCGCGCCGGTGCGGTGTTCCGGTGGGACGGCGTGGGGCCGTGTCGCGACGACGCACGCGCACGGGTTGAGGCGTGCTCGCGGGGTTCCGGTCCGCGCGGGCGATGGTTGCGGTTATGATCCGCGATGATGCCGCCGGTTCACGGAGGTTTGTTGCTGCGCCGCGGCGGGCTCGACTGGTCGCGGCGCCCGCTTGTGATGGGGGTTCTCAACGTCACGCCGGACTCGTTCAGCGACGGGGGCCGCTACCTGGACCTGGACCAGGCCGTCGCGCATGGCGAGCGGATGATCGCCGACGGCGCGGACATGATCGACGTCGGCGCGGAATCCACGCGGCCGGGGTCCGACCCGGTGCCGGCGGTCGTGCAGCGCGACCGGGCGGTGCCGGTGATCGCGGCGCTGCGACGCCGACACGGCGAGGTCGTGATTTCGATCGATACCCGCGTGGCGTCGGTGGCGCGGGCGGCGATCGACGCGGGCGCCGACATCGTCAACGACATCTCAGCGCTTCGGCACGATGGGGACATGGCCGGTGTCGTGGCGGACGCCGGGGTCGGTGTCGTGTTGATGCATATGAAGGGCACGCCGAAGGACATGCAGCGCGACGGCGGGCCCGTGTACGACGATGTGGTGGCGGAGATCATCGCGTTTCTTGCGCGGCGTACGGAAGACGCCGTGCGGCGTGGGATCGATCGGGCGCGGATCGTGGTGGATCCCGGCTTGGGATTCGGCAAGCGGCCGGCGGATAACCTGTCAATTCTCAAACACCTGGACCGGGTTGTCGCGATCGGCGTGCCGGTGCTCGTGGGCGCGTCGCGCAAGCGCTTCATCGGCGATGTCCTTTCGATCGACGAGCCGCGGTTGCGGGATGCCGGGTCAGTGGCGTGCGCGGTGTTGGCGGCGGCGTCGGGTGCGGCGGTGGTGCGCGTTCACGACGTCCGCGCGACGGTGGATGCGGTTCGGGTGGTCGGCGCGGTTCGCGGTGCGGTGTAGTGCGCGTGCCGGGCGCCCGGACGTCGCGGGCGCCGGCGGATACCATCCCGTTGGGAGACGTGTGGCGCGGGTTTGAACGCCGTGCTTTTGTCCGCTTGGGTGCCGGCGCCGCACGTAAGACTTGGACTTTTTCCACACGCTGCCATGTGATCGCGGGTGACGAGGCGGCCGGTCGGCGCGGCGGTTGCGGGCCGCAACGTGAGGGTCTGATGCAGGTGCCCGGTCTGACATTGTCGGTGCTGCAGGAGCTGCTGGCGGTGTGTCGCCTCAACGCGGACGACATCGTGCCGGGGTGGGCGCTCGTCGGTACGTTCTGCTCGCTCACCCGGACCGCGGACGAGCTCTCGATCGTTTGCCCGGAGGTGAACGTGCCGCACGACGTGGTGTGCGAACGTGCGTGGCGCGGGCTCAAGGTGGCCGGGCCGTTGGATTTTTCCCTGACCGGGATCCTGTCGTCGCTCGCGGTGCCGCTGGCGGCCGCGAACGTAAGCATCTTCGCCGTGTCGACGTTCGAGACGGACTACCTGCTCGTCAAGCAAGGCGAGTTGCACAAGGCCGTGTCCGTGCTCCGCGGGGCCGGGCACACGGTACGCATGCCGGGCGTGTGACGCGTGGGGTTCCCCAGGGGATCGTGGCGTGTCGTCACCGCCGCCCGATCGGTGATCGTCCCGAATCGTCCGATGCGGTACCGCCCCGCATCGCCGCTCATCGGGTTGTGCGAAACCGGCGTGCGAGCCGGCCCACCACGACGCCGGCGACGGCCGCGATCGGTACATACCATGTGATCGTGCCCCACCCGCCGCGCGTGTCGCCTCGGAGGAGTTCCGCGACGCCGAGGATGAGCGGTATGCCGACAAACGCCGAGGCACACGCGATGGTCCATGACGGCTCATGCGGTTGGAGCACGGGACGAAGGAGCATCGCGATGCCGAGTCCCACGGCGATACCCACGAACAAACCGATCGTGATTACCACCTTGTGCCAGTCCCACGCGAGCCACGCCTGCGTCGCGAGTGCCTGGCCCGCAAAACCGAACCAGGTGACGAACACGAGGTGCCAGGGGCGAAACCACCCCCGTTTGATGCGCCTCGGTCATCGCCCTGCTCCATCCGGCCTGGTTACGATCACGGGATGCATCTCCATAGCATGCGAACCCTTCGCGTCCGGCCCGGATGACACGTGTCCGGATCGGCTGCAAGCGACGCGCCGGATTGCTGCGGTGCGTCGCCGGCGCGCCCGCGCGCTACGCCCGAATCGTGTAGAACACGGTTTCGCTCCGGCCGGAAGCGATACTACGCCGATGCGGATCGTCTGAACAGACTTGATTCGGGTCACGTCGCTGTGGACCCATGGTCCGCGACGCGTGGCCGGGTTGCGACGACCGGCGTGCCGGCGGGACGCCACCGATACCGTGGTGATGCGCGCGCCGTACGCTGGGGGGGTTCACGCCGTCCCGCGCAGTCACCAGAGCCGCACCATGTGGTCGGGCACCGCGCGCGTGAGCCGGATCTCCTCGACACGCCCATCGGCACCAAGCCGAACCGAGGGCCCGGACGTCCAGATCGAATACGCGATCGTGCGGGCCACCGGCGGCAGCAAGCCCACGCGGTACTGGGTCGGCCAGGCGCCGAAACATACGGTCTGCTCCATACGGGCCGCACGGTTTCGCCCCCACGATGTGGCGCATCGGCCTGTATGCTTCCCGGCGATGTCCTCGACCTCGTCCAGCGACATGCCGGGACGCACACCCGCCATCCGGACGGCCGGGTCCGTATCCGATTCCCTGCACACCGAGATCAACACGAACCCGGACGTCGTGTCATAATACACGTGCGGTCTCGACGCGGCGGCGGCGAAGAACACCAAGCACACGATCATGCCACATGCGAGTATCCGCGTGCGCCGAACCTGCGCACGCGTGAGCTGTCCGCGACGCCGCACGAAATCCGTACCGCATTCCGGACAGATCGTTGACGGAAGCCCGGTCAGGTCATACGCACAACGCGGGCACGACCCGGATAGCTTCCGCCTCGTTCGCGCGCCGCTCCAGGCGACCGCGGATGCACCGAGCATACCGAAAACGAGGCTGACCCAGGCGAGTGTGAAGCCGTCTACCGGGGGCCAAGCGGGCCAACTCTGGACGAACGCCCACGGCACATCGACCAGGATCCGGACGGTGGCCGCATAGAGCAGCAGCGGCGCTGTAAGACACAACACACGTCGCACACGCGTACTTGGCGGCTTAACCGGCATAGACGGACTCCGTCGCAACGTGACGGCATGGTGTCTAACGCGTCGGCCCGCCTGGACGCGTTTCCCCGCCATGGCGTGAGTCTGCGCGAAGCACGGCATGCGGGCCACCGAGCCCCGACGCCTGAACCCCCACCCCCGATCCCTGACCACATCCCCGTCCCGGGCGGCTCGGCGGGAGCCTCGCCCTCCCCGACGTGGCGCGGGGTTTTGTCGGGCGGGCGTGGCGCACGGGCCCGTGTCGCACCGGCGTGGCGTGCGGGTTTTGTCGAGCCGGGGTCGTCGGTGGACGATGTACCCGTGTGGCGCGTGGCACCGGTATGTCGCCGGTGGGGACACGTGGCGGAGGGCATGAGATGGAGACATCATTCGCGATGCGCTGTGTCCGCTGCCTGCCGCCGTGTGTGATCGTGTTCGGGGTGACCGCGTGGTGCTCGGGACTTGCGGGGTGCGGGCTCGGGTTCCTCGATGTCGACCCGAACGCGACCATATCGTTTCGGATCGAGAATGACAGCGGCAGCACGGCCGAGGTGACGATCGATGTCGTCGCGTCGGGGTCCGGGGCGGACGCGGCGACGGATCCCTCGGGGGGCGGGAGCGGCGCGACGACGACATCGTCGGCGACGGTGGTCCGGGTCAACGCCGGCCGGGTATCGGACGGGAGCGTGACGTGTCGCGACACGATCACGATATCGGCGACGGTCGGCGACGCGGACGGCACGGTCGTGCAGTTCAGCGGCGCGGGCGCCGGCACGGTGGGTTTTGACGGTTCGAGCGTGGGGCTCTCGGGCGAACGCGTGCTCGTGTCCGGAACGCACTTCGTGTGCAGCGACACGATTGTGATTCGCGTCACCGACGACGGCACGGGCGTCGGGCTCAGCACCGGGGATACGCCGCTCGGCAGCATCGACGTGTTCTCGGACGTGTTGCCGCCTCCGACGGCCGATGGGTCCGACCCCGCCGCTCCGCCCACCACGTCCGGTCCGGCGCCGGTCGTGATCCGGATCGTGAACAACGTGGAGGATACGGCTCAGATCAACATCGCGTCGGGCGACGGCACGCTCTCGACGGGCGACGGCGCGAGCGCGACCGATGAGATCGACGTGCGCGTGCCGCCGTTCACACAGACGGAGGGCACGGTGGCGTGCGCTCAGGAGTTCATCATCGCGGCCGCGCACCTGGAGCCGCTCGACACGACCTTCGGTATGGGGGGTGGCGGGCTCTTCGACGGCGGTAGCGGGGTCGTGTTCCACGGCGTTGTGCTGTCCGGCGACGGGACGGGGACCGCGGGGTTCGGGAGCGAGACGATCGCGGTGGAGCGTGGCCGGCTGTTTGAACTCGATACGCATTTCTCGTGTGGCGACACGATCACGATCACGATCGACGCGACGAACAACCGGCAGCAACTCGACGCCGAGGGGAACCCGGAGACGGACGCGTTCGGTGACCCGGTGATCGAATACGGCGTCGGGGTCGGTACGGCGGTTGTCACACCGGGCGGCGCGTAGGCGTCACGCGGTAGAGACACCCGACGTGTTGGTTCTTGCGCGGAGATGCCGGTCGCGCGGACCTGACTTCGCCGAGCATAGCGCATATAACCTCTTAGTTAACAATAGTTTATATTCACATAACCCGATCGCGCGTATCGTCGTGGGCGGTTCCCGCCGCGGAGCGGGTGTTTGTGCTCGCGTGCGGCCCGTGGACCCCCGGGGTGTTGGGGGGTGTGTTGCCCGGTAACGCGACGGCGGTCGCTCACCGTCCCGGGTTCACGAGGCATCGGACTCGACTCGGCTTACCCCGTGTGCGCGTTGGGATCCGCGGCTGGCGGGGCGTGGCGGCGTGATCGGGGCGCGCCGCCGGGGTGGTTCGGGCTGGTTTTCGGACGCGGTTGTTACGATTTTGTGATTTTCCGCGTGCCGGGGTTGTGCTCGGCGCGTGGCGGGGATACCATTGGTACCGATCGCGGGCGTACGTCACGCGGCAGCACCGTGCGTTGGGCATGATAAGCTGGCGTGGCGTAGGGTGACCGAGGGGCGGCAAGAGGGCTTGTAGAAGCGAGCTAGCGTGACGGCTGGTCTGTACGTCGCTGCTCTGGCGATGGGAGACGGCGTCAACTTGGGGAGGGGAATAAGCTTCGCGTCACTTCGCGGGCGGGGTCTTCTGTAGATTCCAGTACGACTTGTTTTCTGCGGTTGTGTGACGGCGCTGGGGCCGGGCAACGGGTTTGCATTGAGCAGTAAGCGCGAGGATCGATTCGGTCTGGGGTTGGGCGGGATCGATGCGACTGATCTTTTTTCAGAAAGGTGGACATGATGGGTAACAGGTTCTGGGCATGGGGCTTGGCTAT
>JBHHVO010000156.1:0-7630 GCA_046754365.1 Phycisphaerae bacterium
GCGTCCGCCCCCCGTGGCGGACGTCGGCGGGCCGGACGCCCTCGAAGTTCCACGGCCGTCACGGGGCGCGGCCGCTACGCGCTGGCAACCTACCGGGCTCCAACCGCGTGCCACACGCCCTGTAACCCCCGTCTCAGCGCATGCTAGCCAATCTGATCGCCGTACCTCGCGAGCGCATCCTCGAACGCCCGCATCCGCAAACCGAACGCCCCCTCCGCCACGCGATGATCGCAAACGCTCTCCTCCAACGCCATCGTCACCTGATCGCCGTTGAACCGGAACAGCCCGACGCGCGGCACCACAAGCTCCGCCACCGCCATCGGCACCGCCGTCACCCCGGCGACGAACCGCGCCAACGGAGCCGGCAACCCGACCAGCCGCTTCCGACGCCGCGCCCCCGGCAGAAGCGACCGACACGTTTCGTACAGCGCCTTCCACGTATACCGCACCGGCCCGCCGAGCGGATACACCTCACCGACGCTCTCCGGCCGCGACAGCGACGCAACGAAACACGCCGCGACGTCCTTCACGAACACCGGCTGCACCCGGGCCTCCCCCGACCCGAAGTACGGCATCACCGGCGGCACCACACCACACGCGAAACGCCTCATCAGCCGCATGAACTCCCCGTCCGGCCCATGGATCACACTCGGGCGGAAGATCGTCCAAGCCAGCCCGCTCTCGCGCACGCACGTCTCCGCCGCCCATTTCGTCTTATGGTAAGACGCCACCGCGTCGGGCCGCGTCCCCAGCGCCGACATGTGCACGAACCGATCGATACCCGCCGACCGCGCCGCCTCCACGATCCGCCGCGTCCCCCGCACGTGAATCCCCGCATACGTCTGCCGCTTGAGCCGCCGCGGAAGGATGATCCCGACGAGATGGATTACGGCATGGCACCGCGCCGCCGCGTCACGAACCGCGCGACGATCCCGCACATCGCCCACCACCGCCACGTACCGCCCGGCCCCGACCTCCCCGAGCCGGCGCCGCAGCTTCTCCGGCGACCGAACCAGACACACCGGTGTATACCCCGCCCCCAGCAGACGGCGCACCACGTACCCGCCGACGAACCCCGTCCCACCGGTCACGAGAACATGTGTCATCTCGCCCACGTCATGCATCCACCACCACACGCCGTCATCCGTAGCACGGCCACGGTTCCCCGTGCGCCACCAGCTTCCCGTGCGCCACCAGTTTCCCGTGCGCCATCGGTTCTCCGTGCGCCACCGGCTTCCCGTGCGCCACCGGTTTCCCGTGCGCCACCGGTCTTCCGTGTGGCACCGGTTGCCAACCGGTGCAAGCCCGCGACCCCCATGCGCGGCGTCAAACGTCATGTAGCGGCCGCCCCCCGTGGCGGCCGTAGGCATCCGAAGACGCCTCGGCCGGGTGGCCATGTCTCACAGGACCTGGGAGACCCGATGGTCGCCGACCGCCCCGATCACACCCGCCGCATCCCGACCACCGACCGGCGCGTGGATCGTAGAGACGCCTCACCACCCGGTAAAGGGGATCAAGTTTCAGAAATCACGGCATGAACCCGGCCCGCAAGGCGTTTAGACTCTATATATCAAACAAGCGTCCCAAACCCGACCGACGCACGGACACCACGCGTCGCCGGTTGGCCGCACGCGCCCATCGCGCTTACCATAACCGTGCGCGCGATGCGCGCCTCGGATGTGACGCGGCACGTATACGGACCAGACCCATGTCGACTCCGCACAACGCATCGACCAACCGCCGCCGGCGCCTTCCATGCGCCGCCGCGGTCATCGCCACCATCGCGACCACGACGCCGGTCGCCGCCGACGCCCCGATCGCCCCACGCCCGACCAACCCCGTCCGTGCCGGCGCCCTCGCCGGCGCCGAACGCTGGAACTACGACCGCGCGGCGCACCTCCTCCGGCGCGCCGGCTTCGGAGGCCACCACGACGACGTCCAATACCTCCTCGCGCTCGGACTCGACGGCGCCGTCGACTTCCTCGTAGACTATGAAAACGTCCCCCGCACCGATCCCGATTTCATCATCTCGCAACCGCCCGACCGCCGTGCGATGCGCCGCATCCACAAGCATGCGTCCGAGCAGGACAAGCAAGCCATTCGAAAACGCCTCCGCGCGCTCCACAACCGGCAATACGCCGACCTCCTCGCGTGGTGGATCCGCCGCATGACCGTCACACCGAGGCCGTTCGAGGAAAAGATGACACTCTTCTGGCACGGCCACTTCACCACCGGTGTACAAGAGGTCAAGGACAGCCGCTTCATCGCCCGACAGAACGCCATGCTCCGGCGACTCGCCGTCGCGCCGTTCGGCGATCTCCTCAAGGCCGTCTGCCACGATCCCGCGATGTTGATCTACCTCGACAACGCCAAGAGCAACAAGGCACACCCGAACGAAAACTTCGCCCGCGAACTCCTCGAGCTCTACACCATCGGCGAGGGAAACTACACCGAACACGACATCAAAGAGGCCGCCCGCGCGCTCACCGGGTTCGCCGTCGGGCCCGACGGCTTTCGATTCCGCCGCGGGCAGCACGACGACGGCGACAAGACCTTCCTCGGCCACACCGGACGCCTCGACGGCGACGACATCGTCGACATCATCCTCGCCCAACCCGCCACCGCGCGCTACCTCGCCGACAAACTCCTCGTCTTCTTCGTCCGAGACGACCCGCCCCCCGAGCTCGTCAACGCCGTCGCCGACAAGCTCAACCGCACCAACTACGACATCCGCGAGACCATGCGCGCGATCTTCAAGAGCAAGGCGTTCTACGCGACCGGCGCACGCTTCACCCACATCAAAGCCCCGATCGAGCTCGTCGTCTCCACCGTCCGCACGCTCAGGCCAGACGCCGCCGACTACTGGGGCATGACCAGGGTCGCCGCGTCCATGGGCCAGCAGTTGTACCAGCCACCCAATGTCAAAGGCTGGGACGGCGGCAAGACCTGGATCACCGCGTCCACGTTGTTCTCACGATATGCATTCGCCCGCGCCGTCGTCCGCGGCGAGCCCGCCAAGGCCTTCCAGCGCCGCGTCGCACGCCTCGACGGCATCCGGCGCACCGTCGATGAACTCGTCGATCTCGCCCAACACGACGACACGTATCCCGGTATGACCATCGCCCCCCAGCACGTACCACTCACCAGGCAGATGCCGCTCGACCCCCGCGGCATGCTCGGCACGAAACAACACTGGAACGCCCACACCCTCGTCGACGCCTGCGTCCACCTGCTCCTCCAACGACCCATCACCCCCCAGCAGCGCGCCACCCTCATCGACATCATCGGCCACCCGAACGACACCGTCGATCTCAACGTCGCCCGGGACCTCCGCCGCGTCCGCACACTCCTCTACGCCATCATGCTCATGCCCGAATACCAACTCGCGTAGCCCGACCGGCGACGCGCGGGTGACGTTGGGGACGGACGTGTTGTCGGGAGTCGGGGGTGAGTTCTCAGTTCTCAGTCGTCAGTGGTCAGTTGTCAGTTCTCAGTTGTGCAACGCGTTCTTGCGCCGTGGAACCGTGCCGACCGTCCTTGGAGCGGACCATCCGCTCCAAGGAGCGGGTCATCCGCGCCAAGGAGCGGGTCATCCGCTCCAGGGAGCGGGTCATCCGCGCCAAGGAGCGAGTCGTCCGCGCCACGGAGCGGGTCATCCGCCCCCACGAGCGGATCATCCGCTCCAAGGAGCGGACCATCCGCTGGCGTCGCTGGAGCGTCCGGGGGCGTCTCCAAATCGTGTGGGGGCGTCCCCGGGCGATCCGGGGGCGTTCTCGGACGATGCGAGGGCTTCCCGGCGCTTGCCCGCGGGTCGCACACGTCGTATCATCCTACGTTATCGGGGGGCACCACGTGTCCTCGCCTCGCGGGACACCACAACGGCAAGCCTCCAAGCGACACGGCCAACGGAGATCTACCATGTCTCATCGACGCCAACGTATCGGTATCGGCATCGTTGCAACGGCGGCTTGGGCGGGCGCCGCGCAGCCCGCACCAACGCAGACCGTCGTAACCGAGCCGGCCAACACCCTCGCCGACGACGGCGCAACGGACGACTGGTTCGGTGGGGCCGTCCCCATCTTCGGCACCATCGCAATCATCGCGAGCGACCCGCCCGACAACGCCATCGACGCGCGATCGCCCGGCGGCGCCGGCGAGATCCCCGGCTGGAGCGCGATAACCCTCACGTTCGACGGCGACGCCGCCGGCCTCACACCCGACGACTTCACCATCACCCTCAATCCCGACGACACGACCCCGCCACAGGTCGTCTCCGTCGAAACCGACGGCGCGAACGCGACGCTCGCGTTCGACGTCGGAATCCCCGTGCTCCATTGGACGAACATCACACACATCCCCAGCAACACGGGCACGCGCATCGGCTTCCTGCCGGGCGACGTCAACAACGACCGCACCAGCGACGCCAACGACATCCTCACGATCATCGACCACCTCAACGGCGCGATCGACCCGTTGCAACCCTATCAATTCGACATCGGCCGAGACGGCCTCTTCAACGCCAGTGACGTCCTCCTCCTCATCGACCTGCTCAACGGCGGCGGCGCGTTCGGCCCATGGTACGGCGCGACGCTACCGGACTAGCGTTGCGCCACATGTAATCCTGCCGGTTGCGTCCCCCATGGCTTCAGCCGCGGGGAACGTGTGGGTTGGGTGCCCCATGGCTTGAGCCGTGGGGGACGTGTGGGTTGGGTGCCCCATGGCTTGAGCCGTGGGGAACGTGTGAGCTCGCTGCGTGACGTGCCGTGGGTGCGTGTGCGTGTGAGCTGTGTGCGTGCCGTGGGTGCGTGTGCGTTGCGCCCCCCCCCCATGGCTTCACGAGTCGCGGGGCGGACCACGCCCGCCGTCTCGGGACCAACCGCCTGCAATCAGTGACACACCCTGGCACACCATCGCTCAGGGAGCAGCGCCACACCGGGCGCGGCGCCGCGCGCAGGCAGCAGCGCGCGGTACCGCGCCCGGTCCATACCGCGTTACGGGACCGTATCGGTCTCCGGGCTCGCGGTCTCCTCGGTCACGGTCGTCACGGTCATAGCATCCACCGCGGCGGCCTCGACGCGCCGCTTCGTGCCCTTCTTCAGATCAACAATGTAAACCTCGCCGTCGATCACGACGGCCGTCTTGCGCGGCGGTAGCATGCTCACGGACTCACGGCTGCCCAGGTCTATCACGCACCCCATGTCCACCGCTGCCAGTCCCAACAAACCCAGCACAACGACCAAGCGTTTCATATCAACAACCTCCGGGGATCGCCGGCACACCACAACCTGCGCAGGCACCCGCCGGCTCGCGCCTGCGTCGATCCGGACACACCGATCATCCGAACGTTAGCACGCCCCGGTGAAAAACCAAACCGCCTCCCTGCCGCACCGGCGCCCAACCGCATACGTGTCCAGCACGTTTACACCGGATCCGAATCCGAGCCAACGGTGCCCCGAACCGCGCGGCCGACGATCCGAACCGCGCCCGGAACCAAGCCGCCGTCAGCCAACCGCACACGAATGGACGTGACGATGCACGAGCGATGCGTCAACCTTGATTCCGTGGTTTGCGGGCAGCGCTCTTCGCGACGGTGCGCGTCCGGTCGGCCCCCATGCCCGTGATCGATATGCCTCGGCCCGCGCTCCCAACGCAACGCGCAAAACCACCGTGGACCATACACCAGCCCATGCTGCGTGCATCGCCGCGCGGTGTCGCGCCGCGCAAAAAACAACTCGCCGGCATGACCGTGTGGCCATGCCGGCGAGTTCGCAGGCAAAAGGAGGAAGAGGTCGTCTGGCAACCCAAGTATCAAATACGATCCCGGCCGCGTCAAACCGAACGGCAACGCGAACCATCACGCCCGGCACGCGGGCACCGGGCCGCCCCCCGCATCATCGTACCGGGCCCAACGCGCGCGGCGCGCCGCCCCCGCATCATCGTACCGGACCCACCGCGGCGCGCCGCCCACGCGTCATCGCGCCGGACCCACCGCGGCGCGCCGGCGGCCGCCGCGTGCATCGCGTAGTCAACCGGGCACGCGGTGCGTACCGGCACACGGCCGGTAGCCCGGCCGTCCGCCGCCCCGCCGGCCGGCGGCAGGCACCATCCCCAGCGGCTCCACGGAGCTTCCATACTACATATTGTGTTAACTGGGACAGCGGTAGGAGCGAGGCGTATGTTGGCGTCGCGTGATAAAAAGGCGTGCGGCACCCCGAGAACTATTGGCGCGGTCAAAGGGTGCCGCAGCGAGTGGAAGCTTGGTTGTAATCCGTCCGGTTCGCGGGTCATGGCCGAGCCGCTCGTGGCTCGCGCCCTACCCTGATTGTATATCGGCACGACCGCCGATCAACAAAAGCGACCGAAAAAACGCCGCCCGGCGCGACATCGCATCCCACCAACGACGCCCTATCTTATACCGGCCGCGGGGGCAAAGCAAGAGAAAACTGAAGAAAAAATGTTCTAACCTATTTACATATAGGTCCTTCCCAAACGCAACCCATTCCACCGAGCATACGCCACCATTATACGCCACTATTACCGGTCAGCGGGGTACCGGACGCAGCGAGCGGCCGCAGGCGAGAGCCGCCGGTCCTCCGGCCCGGGCCGGGCCGGCGGGGCTCGGTTACCGTGGCTCGGCCAACGGTCGTCGCCCGGCGGCGCTCGGCCGGGAGGGCATGACGCGCGACGCCGGATCGCGTTGCCGATGTAGTGTTTGGTCTCGCCCGGTCTCGGGTGCCCCGCAGCCGGTACCCACCGGCCGCAGTCAGCACGACTGTAATCGTGGTGGCACGCGGCGGCGCCGGCCGACGCGCGCAGCGCCGGGGCCGACGCGACCGCCGCCCGGGCGGCGTACGGCGTATGGCGGACTTCGAACGGCGTGTGGCGGACGGCGGGCGGTGCGTGCTGACGGCGTGCGGATCGCCGTCTCCGCGGGTTTCTAGCTGCCGCGACCCGTTTGCATCGTACGATATGGCCAGCGGGACAGCGCGGGACCGCCCGCACGGGGTGACGCATAGATGAATCCACTCAAGATCGGCAACATCATCCGCGTTGAGAGCGGGCGCGTGGAGGTGCTCATCACGGCGCCGCAGCTCAACATCGTCCACAAAGACCGGGCGTACCGGATCGGGCAGCTCGGCTCGTACGTCACGATCCCGGCCGAGGACCACACGCTCGTCGGGTTCGTCACGGGCGCGGGGCGGCAGGAGCAGGTGGTCGTGGACGTGGAGCCGCAGCTCATCATGCAGCTCCAACTGCTCGGGGAGATCAAGGACGGGCGGTTCGTTCGTGGTGTGAACGAGTACCCGATTATCGGCGACGACGTCTGGGTGGCGGTGCGTGAGGACTTCGAGGCAATCTTCGGTTCGTTCGACCAGTTGCTCAGCGGGTCGCAGCACCCGCAGAGCCTTTCGCTCGGTAGGTTCGCGCTGAACCCGGAGTTCGAGGTCAAGATCCTCGGGTCGGAGTTTTTCGCGAAGCATGTCGCGGTCGTAGGCAACAGCGGCGCCGGCAAGAGCTGCACGACCGCAAAGATCCTTCAGGAGGTGCTGGATCTCAACCAGGCCCAGATCGTGCTGTTCGACATGCACGGTGAATACCGCGCCGCGTTCTCGGATGAAGACGGACAGCC